>DASUEW010000574.1:0-2745 GCA_036274875.1 Ilumatobacteraceae bacterium | reverse complement strand
GTCGTCAGACCGCGTGAGCGCCATGTTCTGGCAGACTACGGAGCCCAGTGAGCGAGCGCAGCGAGCGAACCAACAGCACGAGCAAGCGAACCGATAGCACGAGCGGGACCGTGCGGTATCTCAGCCGGCAGTGGATCACCGAGCTGTCGCGTGAGGTCGCCGACAGCGAGCAGCTCGCCCGGCTCGCCACCGACCACTCGATCGGCGTCACCCAGGTCGTGACCGACGGGCCCGAGGGCACCGTCACCTACCACCTCGAGGTACGGGACGGCGACGCGCGATTCGCCGCTGGGCCGGCCGCCCGGGAGGACGTTCGGATGGAGCAGGACTGGAGCACCGCGGTCGCGATCGCCACTGGCGAGCTCAACGCCCAGGAGGCGTTCATCAGTGGGCGTATCCGACTGACCGGCAATCAGCAGTTGCTCCTCGAGTCACAGCCCGTCTTCGGCGCCCTCGACGCGGTGTTCACCACCGTGCGCGGGCGCACCGACTACTCGTGAGTCGCGACGCTGATGCCTGAGCTACCCGAGGTCCAAGCTCATGCCGAGCGGCTGGGCGAGACGTTCGCCGACAGGGTGCTCGTGAAGTTCGTCCCGCTCACGTTCACCGCGTTGAAGACCGCCGTCCCGGCGCCGGACGAGGCATACGGCACGCCGCTGCGCGGCGTCGGGCGACGAGGGAAGTACATCCTCCTGCACTTCGACAAGGTCACGTTCGTCATCCACCTGATGCAGGGTGGACGGCTGCTCGTCGACGAGAAGAAGTCGGCGAAGCCGCGTGGTGGTCAGGCACGATTGACGTTCACCGAACCCGACGGCAGCGACGCCCCGGCGCTGCTGCTCACAGAAGCCGGCACCGAACGCCGGGCGGGCGTGTGGTGCGTGCACGCCGGCGACGAGGAGTCGTCATCACCACTCGACAAGCTCGGACCCGAAGCGCACCTCGTCAGCGCCGAACAACTCGTCGCGCTGTTCGGGAACAAGTCGCAACGGCTTCACGGGTTCCTTCGCGACCAGCGATCGATCGCCGGGATCGGCCGACGCCTAGCGAACGAGGTCTGCCACCGGGCCAAGCTCTCGCCGTTCGCATCCACGTCGAAGCTCGGGATCGACGGTGCGCGCGCCGTCGTCGAGGCGATCGCAGAAGCGGTCGGCGAAGGGCTCGAGTACGAGCGCTCACGACCCGACATGAGCTCGTCGAAAGACCGGCCGGGCCGTGTCCACGGCAGGACGGGCGAGGCGTGCCCGGTGTGCGGCGACAAGATCAGGGCGGTCGAGTACTCGGGCTACACCGTCAACTACTGCCCGACCTGTCAGACAGGCGGCAAGATCCTCGCCGACAACACCACCAGTCGATTCCTGAAGTAGGCAGCCGATTCCTCGAGTAGGTGCGTGCGTCAGGGTCTTCCGCTTCGGGACGCGGCGGATCGCGACACAGGCCGTCAATGCGTTCGCCGAAAGTCGGGGTTCTCCGGCGTCTCGATCGCCGCCAGGTTGCCGTGCCACGGTCCGGCGGCTGCGCCGAGCTTCAACGCCGCCTTGGTGGCCTCGCGGGTGTTGGCGAACACGGCCTCCTCGTCGTCGGCGAGTGCGCCGACGGCCACCGACGCGATCAGGCAGACCAGCCCATCGGGGTCATCCATGCGCAGGTCGAGCACCGCCGCCGCCACGCCTGCCTGTGCCGCCCCGCGCGTCAGCTCGCCGTGCCGGGAGCCGATGATCGGCACCGACGGGACGAGCAACGTGAACGGCACCACCGGCAGGTTGGGTTTGGCGACCACGATGAACGGCGAGTGTCCGGCCGACGGAGTGGCGAGAGCGAGCGTCCACGCGGTTCCGACCGGACCTTCGCGGTAGCCGAGCACCGTGGTCACGCGTATCGCGTCGGCACCTGTTCCGGCGGAGCCTTCCCCGATCTGTGGCGTCATGCGTGCTCCCTTCGCAAGTCGGCCTCCCTCACGGCCGAACTCTACGCTGGGGGCATGCCCATCCATTTGCGTGCAGAGCCGGGCGACTACGCCCCAAACGTGCTGTGCCCGGGCGACCCAAGGCGGGCAACGTACATCGCCGAGACCTTCTTCGATCCCGATTTTCGCCTCGTCAACGAAGAGCGTGGGATGCTCGGGTACACCGGCACGTTCGAAGGTGCTCCGATCAGTGTGCAGACGACGGGGATGGGTTGTCCCTCATGCGGGATCGTGTTCGAGGAACTCATCATGCTCGGCGCGAAGCGCCTCGTGCGCGTCGGCACGTGCGGCGGGCTGCAGGATCACATGCGGATGGGCGACACGGTTGTCGGCATCAGCGCCACCGCCGACGACGCAACGCCGCTGCGGTACGCGCAGATGGACGGATACGCGCCGACCGCCACGTTCGCGCTCGCCGAGGCGGTCGCACGGATGAGCCGCGAGCAGGGAACGACGGTCCATGTCGGCCCGATCGTGACGAGCGGCATCTTCTACGACCCCGACACCACCACCTTCGCCCGTTGGAAGCGACTCGGCCACCTCGGCGTCGAGATGGAGGCGGCGATGCTCTACGCGATCGCGGCGGTGAAGGGCATCGAGGCGCTGACGATCTTGACGGTGAGCGACATCCTGTCCGAGTCGGGTGAGACCGAGCGGATCAGCGACGACGAGTTGAAGAGTGGCGTCGACGCGATGATGCGTCTCGCCTGCCGCGTCGTCGTGAGCTGATCAGACGCGCTAGATCAAGCCCAGCTCGCGGACAGCATCACGCTCGTCGA
>DASUEW010000573.1:0-2287 GCA_036274875.1 Ilumatobacteraceae bacterium | reverse complement strand
GCCCAACAGGTCCGGTCCGATCTGCGGGATCTGCAGTCATGCGCAATGAAGCTGAGATCCTCCGAGGCACTCGCCGAGGTCGCCGACACCTGGGCGGAGTTGATGGAGTTCAGGTCGGCGATCCGGATGTACAGGCTCGCTCTCGAACGCGGTGGATCCGACGTGACGATCCGCTCGATCGAGCAGCTCGGCAACCTGCTCAGCCGTCGAGCCCAGCAGCTCCATCGGCGCGGCGTCGCCAAGCTCGCCGTCGACGTCTACGTGAAGCGCTCGCAGACCTGGCTCAACCGAGCACTCGAGCTCGGGACGACCGGTGAGCGTCTCGCGCTCATGGGCGGCTTCCACAAACGTCTCGCCACGATGACGACAGACGTCGAACGCGCCGAGCACCTCAGCGCCGCGATCCGACTCTTTGCCGAAGCGCAACGCATCCAACCCAAGCGATACCACCTGCTGAACTGGATCCAACTCGTCGAGGTGGCGAAGCTCAACGCCATCGAGCCCGGCGAGTCAGCGGCGATCTTCGAGGCGGCCGACGACGCATTCGAGCAGCGCGTGCGGACCGCCGGCGGAGCGCAATCACTGTCGCCCCTCGAGGCCGAGGTGGCGCCGGACTTCTGGTCGCGCGCCGGGGTAGGTGACCTGCGATTGACCGAACTGTTGGTGAGCGCCGCCTCCGATCCGGCCGAGTCGGCAGCGCTCGAGCAAGCCGCGCACGGCATCACCGCCGCATACGTCGGCGCGTTCCGACTCCGATCGAGCGCTCGCCAACGCGATTCCGTGACGACGCACCTCCAGGACCTCGTCGATGTCCTGCCGGCGGATGCCGAGGCGGCGAGGATCCTGAGTGGCGTGCACGGCGAACTGGCGCGGTGGACGAGCCTCGATGCCGTCGCGGTGTAGGGAAAGCGCGTCGTCGACGTCGTTCGACGCACGCCGGCTTCAGGTGATGCGCAGCGGTCCCGTGCGCCCGGGTCGGGGATCGATCGTGAGCACGGTGAGTCCTGCTTCGGCGGCGAGGCGGGCGAAGTCATCGGTAGCGCTCGGTGGCGTCTCGCCTTCCGTGGGGCGCACCGTCATGGCGACGATCGCTTCGTCGTGACGGGCGACCGCTCGCGCGCGTTGGAGGATCAGGCCATTGGCGATGAGGTACCACTCGCTCTCGGCGTCGAGATCGAGGGTCTCGACTGTCGAGCCGGGCGAGGTGCCAGCGGTGTCGAGCACACGGCAGTACATCTCGACCCACGATGGATCGGCTCCTGCCACAGACGTCTCGAGGAAGGCGTTGGCGGGTAACGGCAACACGACGTGGGTCGCGATGCCGCGTCGCTGTGCCTCGGCGAGGACGATGAGATCGGCGCCGTTGGCCGCCGCCGACACGACCGAGGATGGTCGGAGATCACCGAGCGCCCTGGCGATGACCTCGGTGACGATGCCGACTTGAGTGGTCGGGAAGCGTGGCTCCGCCCGATCCTCGGCGTCGATCCGGTTGCCGGCATGGGCGAGCAGCACCGCCGCACCCTATTGCGCCGACCTCGTTCCCGCTGCTCGGCCAGGTCCGGCCCAGTCGAACAGTTGGATTTGCGTCGACACCAGTTGCGAGCGAAGTCGAATAGTTGGATTTGCGTCGACGCTCGACAGACCCGACACCCGGGTTGGCGATGCCCAGATCGAACAGTTGGATTTGCGTCGACACCAGTTGCGAGCGAAGTCGAACAGTTGGATTTGGGGCGACGGGTGGGCCCGCGAATCGCGGGGCAGGGAACGCCGGGCGGAGGGTGACCTATCGCACACTCACGCGCTCTCGGTCCAGGTCAGAACGGTCGATTCCCCGCCCGCTGGGCGCGGTGCGTTCTATTGTGCGCACGACGGGATAGAAAGACAGCACAGCCGCTCGACCGGAAAGGTCGGTAGGAGGCAGGACAGATGGCCGAGGACCGCACGATCACACTGCCGGACACACTGCCGGAGGCATTGCCAGACACGATGGCCGGGGAACAAGAGTCGGGGGAACAAGGGTCGGGGGAACGAGAGCGATATGGTCCCGCCGGCAGCGCGGTGGGCTGGCGCAGCGTCGAGCTCGTCGGACGCGGTACCACGTTTGCCTGCGACGAGCCCGGTCCCTCGCCCGAGGCGCCGACCGTGGTGCTCCTGCATGGCTGGACCGCGACCGGTTCGCTCAACTGGACGAGGACGATCGCCGAGCTCACCGAGCACTACCGGGTGATCGCGCTCGACCACCGCGGTCACGGACGTGGCATCCGCAGCGACGAGCCGTTCACCCTCG
>DASUEW010000572.1:0-2708 GCA_036274875.1 Ilumatobacteraceae bacterium | reverse complement strand
ACGCGGTGCACGAGCACGGGGCGGCGTGCATGATCCAGATCACGCACCTCGGCCGGCGCACGGCGTGGTCGCACGACGACTGGCTCCCCGTGCTGGCGCCGTCGCCGATCCGCGAGCCCGCCCATCGAGCCATCCCGAAGGAAGCCGAGGACTGGGACATCGACCGGCTCGTCACGAAGTACGCCGACGCCGCCGAGCGGATGCAGGCGGGCGGGATGGACGGCGTCGAGATCGAGTCGTACGGGCACCTGTTCGACCAGTTCTGGTCGCCGATCACGAACCGCCGCAGCGACGAGTACGGCGGTACGTACGAGAACCGTTTGCGCTTCGGCTGGCGGGTGCTCACCGCGATCCGCGAGCGGGTCGGCGCGGAGTTCATCCTCGGTCTGCGGATGGCGATCGACGAGCGCATCAAGGGCGGCATCGACATGCCGATCGGGCTCGACATGCTCCACCGGTTGGAGACTGACGGGTTGATCGACTTCGTCAACGTGATCCGCGGCAACGTCGCCGACGAGGTCGCGCTCACCGAGGTGATCCCGATCCACGGGATGCCATCGGCGCCGCACCTCGACTTCGCTGGTCGGGTGCGGGAGGCGACCGGGCTCCCGGTGCTGCACGCATCGAAGGTCGACGACGTGGCGACGGCCAGGCACGCGATCCGTGAGGGCAAGGTCGACCTGGTCGGCATGACGCGGGCCCACCTCGCCGACCCGCACATCGTCCGCAAGATCGTCGAGGGTCGCGAGTCGCAGATCCGGCCGTGCGTGGGCGCGACGTACTGCCTCGACCGGATCTACGAGGCCGGTGAAGCGCTCTGCATCCACAACGCGGCGACGAGCCGTGAACAGACGATGCCGCACGTCATTGAGCGCGCCACGGCATCGCGCCGGATCGTCGTCGTCGGTGCCGGCCCGGCGGGTCTCGAGGCGGCCCGGGTGGCCGGCGAGCGGGGTCATGACGTGACGGTGCTCGAGGCGATGGCGGTGGCGGGTGGCCAGATCCGACTGGCGGCTCGCAACCCGCGCCGGCGCGACCTGCTCGGCATCGTCGAGTGGCGGGTCTCCGAGCTCGCCCGTCTCGGGGTCGACGTGCGATACGACGCGCTCGCTGACCGTGCCGACGTGTTGGCCCTCGAGCCTGACGTGGTGATCGTCGCCACCGGCGGTCTGCCGCAGCTGCCTGCTGTAGACGAGGGCGCCGACCGGATGGTGACCAGCTGGGACGTGCTCGGCGGCGACGTGACGCCGAAGGGTGACGTTCTGTTCTACGACGACAACGGCACCCACTCGGCGATGTCGGCGGCGGAGATGATCGCCCGTTCCGGCGCCACGCTCGAGATCGTGACGCCGGAGCGGATGCTGGCCATCGAGGTGGGCGGCATGAACCATGTGCCGTACGCGAGGGCGTTCAACGAGATGGGCGTGCGGGTCACGCTGAACCAGCGGGTGAAGCGGGTCCGGCCCGAGCACGGCCGTCTCTGCGTCGAGGTAGGCAGCGACCACACCGCTCACCGCGACGTCCGCCACGTCGACTGGGTCGTGACCGACCACGGGACGGCGGCCTCGGCCGAGCTCTACTTCGAGCTCAAGCCGCTCTCGTCGAACCTCGGCGCGGTCGACTACGGCGCCCTGATCGACGGCCGTCCGCAACGGCTCGTGCGCAACAGCGACGGTGCGTTCCAGGTGTTCCGCATCGGCGACGCCGTCGCCAGCCGCAACATCCACGCCGCGGTGTACGACGCGTTGCGCCTGGTCAAGGATCTCTGAGGCGTCGTGCGCCCACGGGTCTTGCCGAGGACGTGACGGCTGTTGCATTCGGCAGCGGGCGCGGGAAGGATTCTGGACAACCGACCAACCGAAATGAGGCGATCGCCGATGATGGATCTGGTTATCGAGGTGGACGACGAGCCAGGAGCGCTCGCACGCGTCGCTGCGGCCATCAGCGACGCCGGCGTGAACATCTCGGCCGCGACCTGGACGGGTCCCTCGTCGCGGGCCGAGATGCACATCCTCGTGCCGCACGCCGAGGCCGCCAAGCACGCGCTCGCGATCTCCAGCCTCGCCGTGACACGCGAGCGCGAGGTGGTGGTGGTCGAGGTCGACGACCGCCCCGGTGTCCTCGCCGACATGGCCCGCAAGGTGGCCGATGCCGGCATCAACATCGATCTCGTGTATGTCGCCACCCGCAACCGTGTGGTGTTCGGCGCTGCCGACCTGCAAGGCCTGAAGAACGTCCTCGGCGCCGCCTGAAGTCTCATCTCGTGAAGTTTCGGCGCCGCGGTGGCACCGAAACTTCACGAGTTCGAGGTGCGGCCGGGATGGTCGGGTCGGACAGGCCGGCGCTGGCCCACACGACCTGCTCCAAGCGGGCGAGGCCGACCTCGAGGGCACGGGTGAGCCGGCGGCGATCGCCGGTCGCCAGCAGGTCGACGACGAGGCCGGTGAACATCGCCTTCACGAGCGACGCCTCGACGCTCGCGACATCCGCCTGAACCCCCTCGGCAACCAGGCGTTGCTCGATGTTCGAGCGCCACAGCCCGATCTGATCGGCGCGGACAGGTCCCGGCAGGCCGGTCGCGGTCGCGTCGACGGCGGCCGCTTCGATCCCGAGGCGCACCATCGCCAGGTTCGCCGCCGAGGAGTTGATCCAACGCCACCATCGTCGCAGCAGTTCGGCTTGCGAGAGCCCGGGATTGCGCGCCGTCC
>DASUEW010000571.1:0-2308 GCA_036274875.1 Ilumatobacteraceae bacterium | reverse complement strand
GTGCTGACTCCCTCCGGCGTCGGTCGCGGTGGTCCACTGAGATCTTGCGGACGGCGTTCCCGTCGCACAGTCTCGGTCGCTCGGCCGGTGGTGTCAAATCCTTGCATGCACAATTGACGCGCGTTTCGCGGTGCCTAGTGTGAGCGGAGATGACGCCATCATCCCAGGTCGGCGGCCCGATGGTCGATCACGTGACGCGCCTCGCCAAGGTGCTGCGTAAGGCCGGGGTCGACGTTGCGACGGGTGACGTCATCGACGCCACACGGGCGCTGATGCTGCTCGATCTGTTCGACCGCGAGCTGTTGCGGAGCGCGCTGCGGGCGGTGATGATCTCGCGAGAGCCCGACCTCGCCGTCTTCGATCGGGCGTTCGACCTGGTGTTCGCCCCGGGCACGGCGGTTCCGGTTCCGTCGGACGCCTCAGGCGGTTCCTTCTCCGGCGACGCGCCGGATCGACCGACGGCCGCCGCCCTGGCGGCCGATGTCGGTGCCGCGGCCGCCCGCGGCGACGCCCACGCGATGCGAGCACTCGCGGCCCGTGCGGTGGCGATGTACGGGGGCGACGACGCAGCCGATCGGCTCGTCATCCATCGCATCATGCGCGCCCTCGATCTCGCCAACATGCTCTCGGCAGTGATGCGCCGGCTGCGCGGAGCGGGTGACCTGACGGAGTTCGAGCTGTCGCTGCGCCGACACGAGATCGCCCGGGCGCTCGAGGAGTTCCGGCGGGCGCTCGCCGACGAGATCGCCAAGAATCGTCTCGCGTCGGCCGGTGACGCCGGCGATCAGGAGTTGCCGGTCGGCGCCCTGGACCGGCCGGTGTTGTCATTGTCGAGCTCCGAGCTCGCCGAGCTCCGCCGCACGCTGCAGCCACTGGCGCGCCAGCTCGCCGCCCGGGTCGGCCGCCGGCGCCGGCCGCGGGCCACCGGCCGCCTCGATCCGCGCCGGACGTTCCGCCGGTCGCTGGAGACCGGCGGGATCCCGATCGACCCGGCCCAGCGGCGCAAGCACCCGCACCGCCCCGACGTGGTCGTGTTGTGCGACATCTCGGGCTCGGTCGCCGAGTTCGCCCAGTTCACGTTCACGCTCGTGCACGCGATCCACGACGTGCTGGCAGGCGTGCGGAGCTTCGCGTTCGTCGGTGGCATCGCCGACATGACCGAGATCTTCAAGCGGGCCGACTTCGACGTCCCGGTGCAGCGCGTGCTCGAGCGCCGGGGCGTCGTCGGGTTCGACGGGCACAGCGACTACGGCGCCGTGTTCCAGCAGTTCTGCGATCAGTACCTCGACGACGCCGTGGGCCGGCGGACGACCGTGCTCGTGACGGGCGACGGCCGCACCAACTTCCGCGACGCGGGTGTCGCGGCCTTCGCGCGCATCGCCGAACGGGCGCGGCGCGTGTACTGGCTCGACCCGGAGCCGGAAGCCGAATGGGAGACCGACGACTCGGCGATGGCGGAGTACAGGCCCCTCTGCGACGGCGTGTTCGAGGTGTCGACGATACGTGCCCTTTCGGACGTGATCGCCGCCATCGTCTGAGCGGCGAGTTGCTTTGGTCACCGTTTTCCGCTCGCAGGCCGGTGTTGCGGTGACCGAGCGATGTCAGATCGCTCAGGGATCGCCGACGCCGAGCACGGCAAAGCTCGCCGTCGGCGCTCCGGCGCGGATGGGCGTGCACTCGTCCGGTGTGTCCTGGCTGAACTCCACGCCGAGCGCGTCCAGCCGGTCGAGCAACTCGTCGAGCCGATCGGCCGCACCGACCGGGAGGTCGTGCAGCACGACGACGGTCCACGGGTGCGACGTGACGTCGTCGACCGCCCGATCGACCCAACCGTCCGGGTCACACCAGTCACCGGGCACCGAGTTCCACAACACGCACGTGTAGCCACCGGCGCGCAGCCGATCGGCGCCGTGCCTGCTCATCAGCCGCTCGTCGGTCGTGCCGCCCAGACCGAAGGGCCGGAAGAGGAGCGGATCCCCGCCGATCGCGCCGATCGCCTCGCCGGTGCGCTCGAGCTCGGAGTCGACGGTCTGGTCGTCCGCTTGGCCGAACGGGATCGTGTGGCTCCACGTGTGCCCGCCGAGCCGGTGCCCCTCGGCGACGGCGCGGCGCGATGCCGCTCGCCCCGCTGGCTCGATGAGCTGGCTGCCGACGACGAAGAACGTGGCCGGGATGTCACGGCTGTTCAAGACGTCGAGCACCCGCTCGGTGACGCCAGCCGTCGGACCGTTGTCGAACGTAAGAGTCACGACGGGCTGCACCACGTGCAGGCTAGAGCTGATCCGAGCCGGCTCACCGTTGGTCGCGG
>DASUEW010000570.1:0-5218 GCA_036274875.1 Ilumatobacteraceae bacterium | reverse complement strand
GGAAGGTTGACGCTGGCCGGGACGTCGTCGGGCAGGATCGCGGCGAAGTCGGTGACCGACTGGTTGATGTCGGGGGTGAGCACACGGATGCCCATCGCCCGCGCGTCCGAGAGGTACACCGCGGCGCGGTCGAGGTTGCTCTTCACGCTGCTCAACATGCAGGCGTAGTACTCGACCGGGTAGTGCGCCTTGAGGTACGCCGTCTGGTAGGTGATGAGCCCGTACCCGTAGCTGTGGCTCTTGTTGAACGCGTAGTCGGCGAAGCGCTCGATGGTGTCGAACAGCGTCTTGCCGAGCGGGCGTCCGTATCCGGTGCGCTCGCAGCCCGTCTCGAACGAGTCGCGCTCGCGGGCCATCATCTCGCGGACCTTCTTGCCGCACGCCTTGCGCAAGTTGTCGGCTTCGGCCAGCGAGTAGCCGGCGAACTTCTGGGCGACCCGCATCATGCTTTCCTGGTAGATCATCAACCCGTAGGTGTCAGCCAGCAGCTCGGCGGCGTCGTCGTGGAAAAGGACCACCGGCTTACGGCCGTTCTTGCGATCGGCGTAGTCGTAGTGCATGTTGGCGCCCATCGGTCCCGGCCGATACAGCGCGATCAACGCACCCACGTGATCGAAGGTGGTCGGTGCCATCGCCTTCAGCAACTGCCGCATCGGCGGCGACTCGAGCTGGAACACCCCGATCGTGTCGCCCCGCGAGAGGAGCGCGTACGTCGCTGGGTCGTCGAGGCTGATGGTGTCGATGTCGAAGTCGGGGTCGCGCCCGGCACGGATCATCTTCACCGTGTCGGTGATGACGTCGAGGTTGCGCAGTCCCAGGAAGTCGATCTTCAGCAGGCCGAGCGCCTCGACGCCGCCCATCTCGTACTGGGTGACGATCGGTGCATCCTCAGGGGCCTGGCCGGACTCGGGTTTGCGCTGGACGGGGAGGTAGGTGGTGAGCGGCTCCTTGGTGATGACCACGGCGGCGGCGTGGATGCCAGCGGAGCGTTTGAGTCCCTCGAGACCCTTGGCGACGTCGACGACCTTCTTGACGTCGGGGTCGGTGTCGTACATCGCCCGCAGCTCGGACGCTGCCTTGTACCCGTCGGCGTACTTGTCGACCTGCTCGAAGCAGTACTTCAGCGGCGTGTCACGACCCATCACGAGGGGCGGCATCGCCTTGGCGATCTTGTCGCCGACTGCGTACGTGAAGCCGAGCACGCGGGCTGCGTCGCGCACCGCGTTGCGCGCCTTGATCGTGCCGAACGTGATGATCTGGGCGACGTGGTCGCGTCCGTACCGTTCGGCGGCATAACGGATCATCTCGTCCCGATAGCGGGAGTCGAAGTCCATGTCGATGTCGGGCATCGAGATCCGGCTCGGGTTCAAGAAGCGCTCGAAGAGCAGGTCGTACTTGATCGGGTCGAGGTCGGTGATCCGCAGGCAGTACGAGACGGCGCTCCCGGCCGCCGACCCACGGCCCGGCCCGACCCGGATGCCGAGGTCGCGGGCGTGCTTGATGAGATCCCAGGTGATGAGGAAGTACGTCGCGAACCCCATGTCGTTGATGACCTTGAGCTCGTAGGCGATCCGGTCGACGGCCGAGGCGGGCAGATCGTCGCCCCAACGGTCGCGGGCACCGGCCCACGTCAGGTGCTCGAGGTAGTCGCGATCCGACGTGAAGCCCTCCGGCACCGAGAAGTCGGGCAGCAACGCCTCGCCGAACGTGATGTCGAGCTCCGCCCGCTCGGCGATCCACAACGTGTTGTCGCATGCCTCCGGCACGTCGCGGAACAGGTACCGCATCTCGTCGGCGGTCTTGAGGTAGTGCTCCTGGCCCTCGAACTTGAACCGCTTCGGGTCCGAGAGCGTCGCCCCGGTCTGCACGCACAACAGCGCGTCGTGGGCTTCGTGGTCTTCGCGGTGTGTGTAGTGCGAGTCGTTGGTCGCCAGCAACGGGGCGCCGATGCGCCGCGCGATGTCGAGCAGCTTCGGGTTCGTCTCACGTTGCGCCGCCAGCCCATGGTCCTGGAGCTCGACGAAGAGGTTGTCCTTGCCGAAGATCTCCTGCAGCCGCCCCGCCTTCTCGAACGCCCCCTTGTCGTCACCGTGGACCAGGGCCTGCAACACTTGACCGCCGAGACATCCGGTCGTTGCGATCAGACCGTCGTGATAGCTCTCGAGGAGCTCCCAGTCCATTCGCGGCTGGTAGTAGTAGCCCTCGAGGAACGCCAGGCTCGACAGCTGGATCAGGTTGCGGTAGCCGGTCTCGTTCTCGGCCAACAACGTGAGGTGGTAGTAGAGCTTGCGGCCACCTTCGGTGTCGCCGCCGGAGTCGTCGAGGCGCCCACGCCGGGCGGGGCGCTCGCTACGGTGGTCGTAGGCCATGTACGCCTCGGTGCCGATGATCGGCTTGATCCCCTGGCGCCGGCACTCCTTGTAGAACTCGAGCGTGCCGTACATGTTGCCGTGATCGGTGATGCCGATCGCCGGCTGCCCGTCGGCGACCGCCTTGGCCACCATCTCGTCGAGGCGCGCCGCGCCGTCGAGCATCGAGAACTCGGTGTGGACGTGGAGGTGGCTGAACGATTCGTTCACGGGACAGTGACGGCACGCGGCCCGGGAAATGACAACGATGTGATTCGCTCGACCCTAGCAGTGCTCCGGCCCGCTACAGATAAGTACCGGGTCGATCGCCCTGGCCCGGTCGCTGCGCGGGACCGCCCGTTGCGCCGGGCAGCTGGCGGAGCTGCTCGAACTGCTGGCGGGCGGCGATCTGCTGGGCGAACAGCGTGGCCTGGATGCCGTGGAACAGCCCTTCGAGCCACCCGACGAGCTGCGCCTTGGCAACCCGGATCTCGGCCTCGCTCGGCACGACGTCGGGGCGGAACGGCAGCGCCAGCGAGTGCAGCTCCTCTTGCAGGTCGGGCGAGAGGGCGCCGGAAACCTCGACGATCGAGCGCTCGTAGATCTCGGCGAGCCGCTCGCGGCTGGCTTCGTCGAGCGGCGCCAGGCGCACCTCCTCGAGCAATTGCTTCACCATCGATCCGATGCGCATCACCTTGCCGGGCTCGGTGACGGACTCGGTCGACTCGTCGACGCTGTCGACCGTGCTGTCGACCACCTCGACTTCGGCCGGGTTGAGCACTTCGCGTTCGACCAGCTCGCCCCGCTCGACGTCGGGCCGCGCGGTGTCGTGTTCGGGCGATGCATTCGCGTCGGTTTCCGACATCACGTCCTCTTCAGCATGTTCGACACTCCGTCATGGTCGAGGTGCGGTCATCATTCAAGCGCGGCGATCACCGAAGCGCTGCCAGCAGCGGCACGTGGATCTCGGCCGGCGTCAGCGAACCATGCCGGCACACCAGCTCGAACGGTCCCGAGTCGCCCGGCTCCCAATAGCTGACGGGCTGGTGCGCCACGATCGCGACATCGCCGAGACGTGACGCGATCGGCGGGGTGATCGTCGGGCCGAACCAGTGCTCGTCGAGCATCTGTTGGCGGGTCACGACCCACGCGAGGGCGGAGCATTCGGCGCTCGTCGCCGCCAGCAGATCAGCCGTCCCACCACGTCTGGCGTGCAGCCAACGAAACCGGCCCTCGCCGGACTGCAGCGCGACGTGGGCGAGGAGGTCCTTGGAGAGGTGCACGATGTTCGGGCCCACGTGCACCTGCCCGTGATCGGCGATCACGAGCAGCACCGCGCCCGGCGGCAGCAGTTCGATCATGTCCGCCACGATGCGGTCGGCGGTGCGTAGCTCAGCCTCGTAGTAGTCGCCGAAGCCGCGCTCGTGGGCGATCTTGTCGATCCCGCCGTAGTACGCGTAGACGAAGCGCTCGCCGGCCGCCAACTGGTGACCGACCTCGACCGCGATCGACGACGCCGCCCGCCAACCGACGGGCTTCGACCCGCGCAGGTGGGCGACCGAAAACCCCGATGTCTGCAACTCGGCCGGGCTGACCACCGGCACGGCCATCCCGAGGAACGCCGGGAACGGCTGCACGTCGGCCGGCGGGTGCAACCGGCGGACATCGGTCTCGCCGATGCACCAGCGCAAGACGTTGAGGATGTCGCCGCCGAGCACCATTCGATACCCGATCAAGCCGTGCTCGCCCGGCGTCAGTCCGGTGGCGATCGAGCTCAACGCCGTCGCCGTCGTGGTCGGGACGACCGATGTGATCGGCCCACCGTTCATCGACGACACGGTCGGCAGCAGGTGGCGGTGGTCTTGGAGCTGATCCCAACCCAGCCCGTCGAGCACGAACAGCACTGCTTGGCGGGCGTGACGGACCTCGTCGGGCATCCACACCGGCAGTTCCGTGCGCCAGTCCCCCGGTCCGAGAAGCGCTGGAACGATGCCGCGGACGTTCGGACCCTGGTAGTCCGGTATCACCGGAGTCGGCGTCTCGGCAGCACCCACGGCGGCCAAGTCCACCACCTCCGGCGGGTCGAGGCCAAGTGAACAGCTGCGGAACCCGTACGATGGCCACCATGCGAGTGTCGACCCGCGGCGACTATGCGTGCCGCGCCCTGCTGTCGCTCACGTTGCACGACGACGGCGGACCGACCTCGGTGCGCGACATCGCCGAGCGCACGGCACTGCCCCAGCCCTACCTCGAGCAGATCCTGCTGGCGTTGAAGGGCGCCGGCCTGGTGCGGTCGAAGCGAGGGGTGGGTGGCGGCTACGTGCTCGCCAGGCAACCCGACCAGATCAAGCTGTCGGAGATCGTGATGGCCGTCGACGGCCCGATCACGCTCGGCGACTTCGGCGAGCCCCACCAGGACGGGGCGTGCGACCACGAGGGCCACTGCGTGCTGCTCGCGGTCTGGAAGCAGGCCGGCCGCTATATGCAGCGCCATCTCGAGGAGCACACGCTCGCTTCGATCGCCGAGGTCGCCCGCGGCGAAGCACCATGGCCCGCCACCGACTCAGAACCCGCCCGATAACCGTTCTGTCTGCTTCAGATGCACCGACGCGCCATCTGAAGCAGACAGTTCGAGATTTTCAGGGGAACGGGGAGAGTCCAGCGAGCATGCCGGCCAGGTCGGAGGGGAGCTCGCTGTGGAATCGGAGCCGCTCGCCTGTCGCCGGGTGGTCGAACGAGAGCTCGGCGGCGTGGAGGAACGGGCGCTCGAGGCCGAGCGACGGACGCCGCTGACCGTAGGTCGCGTCGCCGACGAGTGGATGACCGATCGACTCCAGGTGAACACGGATCTGGTGGGTCCGGCCGGTCTC
>DASUEW010000569.1:0-2853 GCA_036274875.1 Ilumatobacteraceae bacterium | reverse complement strand
AGATGGGCGGTCGTGACGATCGCGCAGCGAGCGCGGCCGTCGGTGGTGAACAGCATCGACTGGATGTCGAGTCCCGAGCCCATCCCCCAGGCTGCGAACGACGGTGACGCGAGCAAGCCGTTCAACTTCATCGCCAGGGCCATGCGATCGTCCGGCGGGAAGAACTGGTCGAGCTCGAACACCCCGAGCTTGCGGATCGGCGGGCGGGCGACCATTCCGACAAGCGTGGGCAGGTCGAGTGCTCGACCCTCTTGCCACGAGACGGCGATGAGGTTCGAGAGCAGGATGTGCTCGCGGCTCGAGAGCGGATCGGCTTCGATGCCGACGAGGCCGAGAAGTCCCGAGACGTAGCCCTCGATCTCGTCGCCGACGACCTCCGCGTCGCTCGACTCGGCCGGCACCTGGAGTGAGCCGACGATGTTGATGGGCACGCCCGACTGCGATCCCGGGGTGTAGATCGTGAAGTCGGTCGACGCCCGCAGCGCGGCGATGTCGGTCGCGCCGATTCCCCAGCCGGCCAGGCCCTTGGTCCACTCGTCTGCCTGCTGGGCGGCGAACTCGTCCGGCGACACGCCGGCCGCCTTGGCCTGGGCGTCGTCGATCCAGGGCCGGAAATCGGACGGGCGGAGCTCGGGAAACGCGAGGCAGAGGTTGGTGAGGTCGCCCTTCGGATCGATGAGCAGCGCCGGCAGGCCCGCCCGCAGCACCTCCTCGATGAGCACGACACCGAGGCCGGTCTTGCCGGACCCGGTCATGCCGACGATCACTCCATGCGTCGTCAACGTGTCGGTGTCGATCCGTACGTCGCCGCCGGACCGCTCGTGCGTGGCCGGGTCGACCGTCGCGCCGAGGAACAGCTCTGCCATCCCGGCGAGGGTAGTTGGGGCTGTGTTGGCATCGACGGTGGGCCCCACATCTTGGCCGAACCTCCAGTCGCCGTCGCCGAGTCACGGGAATCGTGGGAACCCTTCCCCGCTCCGCGACTGTCGACTCCAGTCCAACAGTTCGACCAAACGCACCACCACTTGCGAATGAAGTCGAACTGTTCGAGTTGGGACGACGTCGCGGCGGCCGGACTACCAGAGGTTCCCGGCCTCGGTGTGATGTACGTGTGACCAGTAGGCGTGGCTACCGTGCGAACCATGGGGTTCAGTGGCTTCCCGGTCGCCGCGATCGAGTTCTACGAGCGGCTCGCCGCCGACAACTCGCGGACGTTCTGGAACGAGAACAAGGCGACGTTCGACAGTGCCGTCAAGGCTCCGATGATCGAGCTGTGTGAGGAGCTCGACGAGTACGGACCGTTCCGGCTGTTCCGTCCGCACAACGACCTGCGGTTCGCGAAGGGCCGTCCGCCGTACAAGACGGCGCAAGGTGCGTACGCGGAATCGGAGGGTGGTACCGGCTACTACCTGCAGATCTCGGCGACCGGCCTGCTGTGCGGAGCCGGCTACTACGCGATGGCGAAGGACCAGCTCGAGCGTTTCCGCCAGGCGGTCGACCGCGAGCACACGGGCACCGAGATCGCTGCCATCTGCGCCGCGGTCGCACGTGCCGGGAACAGTGTCGGGGCGATCGACGAGCTGAAGTCGGCACCACGCGGCTACCCGAAGGATCACCCACGCGTCGACCTACTGCGTCGCAAGGGGCTGATGACGTCGAAGGACTTCGGAGCGCCGGCGTGGATCCACACCAAGCAGGCCGTCGCCAAGGTCCGCGACCGGTTCCGGGTGGCGAGCGCCATGTGCGTGTGGCTCGACGCCAACGTCGGCCCGAGCACGCTGCCGCCGCCCGATTTCGACCGGTGACGGCGCCGGTGATGTTGCGTCGGGTCGCGCGGTCCGGTGGGGTCGCGGGACGACGTTGACAGAATGTCGATCGTGACGCTGAACGACTCACACACCCAGGCGCTCGAGAACCAGTTCGGGTTGGCCGACCGGGTGGTCGACGGCGACGCGCTGGCCCGCTCGGCGGAACGGTTCCGGGAGCGGGGGATCACCCTGCCGACGTTCGCCGAGCTCGCCGAACCGGCGAGGTTCGACCACCGCGGTCTCGTCGGCGACGCCGATCCGCAGGGCGCCGACGCCCGCAACCTGTGGCGGGTGCACTGGTACAACGACCTCGCCGGCGGTCGGGTCGCGGTGCCCGACCACGTGGTGCTGCGACGCGACCTGACTGGTGTCGACAGCCCGATCATCGTGGTCTTCGGCGACCGCTTCCCGATGATCACCGCCCACAAGGTGCTCGCCGCCTACGCCTGCCTTGCACCCAGGATCGTCACGGGGCAGTTCGATCCGACTCGCCATCGCGCGATCTGGCCGTCGACGGGCAACTACGCCCGCGGCGGCATCGCGATCAGCCGGATCATGGCGAGCCGTGGCGTGGCGATCCTCCCCGAGGGGATGAGCCAGGAGCGCTTCGATTGGCTCGAGCGGTGGTGCGAGAACCCGGCCGACGACGTGATCCGCACCCACGGCACGGAGTCGAACGTGAAGGAGATCTACGACGCGTGCAACGAGCTCGCCAAGGATCCCGAGAACTTCGTGCTCAACCAGTTCAGCGAGTTCGGCAACCACCTCGGCCACTACGCCATCACCGGACGCGCCATGGCCCACGTGTTCGACGTCGTGCGCGCGGCGGCGGGGCGCGATCTGCGCCTGGCCGCGTTCGTGTCCGCCACCGGGTCGGCCGGCACGATCGCCGCCGGCGACCGGCTGAAGGACGAGTACGGCACGCGAATCGTCGCCGTCGAGGCCCTCGAGTGCCCGACGATGCTCGAGAACGGTTTCGGTGAGCACAACATCCAGGGCATCGGTGACAAGCACATCCCGTTGATCCACAACGTGATGAACACCG
>DASUEW010000568.1:0-3760 GCA_036274875.1 Ilumatobacteraceae bacterium | reverse complement strand
ACGAGTTGCGGGTTCGTGAGCAGGTTGTTGAGCATGTACAAGTTGGCGCCGCAGCCGGCGAACACGCCGATCGTCCCGGCGAACCGCTCGGGCACGTGACCGGCGGACTCGAGCGCTTCCCAGACGCACTCGAGGAAGTGCCGCTGCTGCGGATCCATGATCGCCGCGTCGCGCCGGCCGATCCCGAAGAATCCCGGATCGAACATGTCGACGTCGGTGAGCACGCCGCTACGTGCCACGTAGTCGGCCGAGCGAGCGATGTGCGCCGGCACGCCGTCGGCGATCAGGAGTTCGCGGTCGAGATCGACGAGGCAGTCGTCGCCCGTGACGACGCGCGCCCAGAGGGTTTCGGGATCGGGTGCGCCGGGGAAATGCCCGCTCATCCCGACGATCGCGATGTCGCTCTCCGGATATTGCACGTCACTCATCTGTTGTCCGCCTCATGTATCGCCCCCGTCTCATCCATCGTCAGTTGTGTCGGCCGCGCGCTCGCCGGCGCATCGCCCCTCGGTCGGTGCCGGTCGGCGCCGCGACGGTGTCGTGGGTACCCGAGTCCACCGATCCGTCCAACGCCTTGGCGAGGTGAGCGGCGAACGACCGCACAGTCGGATAGCGGAAGATGTCGGTCAGCGCCAGCGCCGCCTCGGTCTCGTCGGACAAACGCCGGAAGACCTTGACGGCGAGCAGCGAGTGACCACCGATCTCGAAGAAGTTGTCGTCGCGCCCGACGGGACGCGCCAACTCCTCGGTCCAGATCAGCGCGACGAGCTGTTCTGTGTCGCCGGCCGGCGGTGCCGTCGGTTCGCCCATGGCGACAGCGGTGGGGCCGTCGGGGAGTGCCTTGCGGTCGATCTTGCCGTTGGGCGTGAGCGGGAACGTGTCGAGCACGACGACCGCGGCCGGCACCATCACGTCGGGCAGCGTGTCGGCGACGTGCTAGCGGAGCGCATCGGGATCGGTGGTCGTTCCGCCGTGGACGATGACGAAGGCCACGAGGCGCGGGTCGGTGACGTCGCCCCTGGCGACCACGACCGACTGGACCACGTCGGGATGGGCGTCGAGCACGGTCTCGATCTCACCGAGCTCGATGCGGTGACCGCGGATCTTGACCTGGTTGTCGGCCCGGCCGGCGAACTCGACGAAGCGGTCGGGGTGAATCCGCACCACGTCGCCCGTGGCGTACACACGTCCGAGGCCCGCCCGCTCGACGAACCGCGAGGCGGTCAGCTCGTCGCGGCCGTGGTAGCCCCTGGCCACCCCCTCGCCGCCGATGTGGAGCTCGCCGAAGACTCCGACCGGCACCCGGCGACCTTCCTCGTCGAGCACGAACACCGTGTTGTTGCCGATCGGCAGACCGATCGGGATCGAACCTTCGGCGACCTCGGTGATCTCGTGGACGAGCGACCAGATCGTGGTCTCGGTCGGCCCGTACATGTTCGTGAACCGGGCGGGGAGGATGCGGCGCAGCTCGCCGGCCAATGCGGTCGGCAGCGCCTCGCCACCGACCATCATGTGGCGGATCGAGGCGAGCCCGGCCCGGTCGGCCGGATCGGCCAGCAGCATCGCCGCCAGCGACGGTGTGCACTGGAGGTGCGTGACGCGGTGCTGCTCGACGAGCACTGCCATCGACGTGGCGGGACGGTCGTCAGGTTCCGCGTCGCGCTCACCAGCGGCCCCGCTGACGGAGCGGGCGGCGTCGACGGCGTCCTTGGCCTCGCGCATCAGCTCGAGCGAGTCGAGCACGGCGTCGGTGTCGACACCGAAGTCGATGAGGCATGCCACCTCGTCGACGCCGATCGCCGAGACCCGCTCGATCAGCTCGACGGCATCGTCGGGCGTGCCGAACAAGCCGCTGGTCTCGAGGTACCGGGCCGCCGCCATGTCGAGCAACTGCGACATCTCGTCGGGCGTGAGCGACTTGAACGCCTCGTCGGCGTCCTTGCCGCTGTTGGCGAACGTCGGGAACGCCGACGCCATGTCCTTCAACAGTCCGACCGCGGTGCCGAGGTACGACTTCATCGGCTCGCGCGCGGTCTCCTTGGCGACCGCGGCGTCACGGTCGAGGAACGTGTGCAACATGAGCGTGACGCGGCCCTCGCCCGCGTGCCCCGCCTCGTTCCACGCCCGGCGGTAGGCCGCCACGTTGTTGGCGAGCTGGTCGATCGACTGGCCGAGCAGGTGGGTGAGCACGTTGGTGCCGAGCGTGCCTGCCCGCTCGAACGTCGACGTCGAGCCGGCCGACGTGAGCCAGATCGGCAGTTCGGGCTGCACCGGGCGTGGCAGCGTGCGCACCTCGACCGGCTGGCCATCGTGACCGGGCAGCGTGACCGCCTCGCCTCTCCACAGCCGGGCAACCGTGTCGATCATGCCGGGCAGGCCCTCGCGTGCGTTCGCGTACGCGGACGGGTTGAGGACGAAGTCGTTGGGCTGCCAACCGGCAGCGAACGAGATGCCGGTGCGGCCGTTCGTCAGGTTGTCGACGATCGCCCATTCCTCGGCGACCCTGACGGGTGAGTGCAATGGCAGCACGACGCTGCCCGCGCGGACGTGGATCCGCTCGGTGATCGCGGCGACCGCGGCGCCGACCACGCTGGGGTTCGGGTACGAGCCACCGAAGGCGTGGAAATGGCGCTCGGGCGTCCACACCGCCTCGAATCCGTTGCGATCGGCGAACCGGGCGCTCTCGAGCAGCAGCCGGTACCCATCGTGCGCCCGGTCCTCGCCGGCGGCGAAGTAGAACATGCTCATCGACACCGGCCGCAGGGCGGCCGGCGTGCGGGAGGCGGCAGCGGCGTCGCCCCGGATGCCGCTCTCGGACTTCAGGACGACGTGGAACCCGCGGGTGAGCGTCCACAGCAGCTCGAGCACCGAGATGTCGAACGACAGGCTCGTGACGGCGAGCCACACGCCCGGTTGGTCGTGCTCGATGACCTCGTCCATGGCGGCAAAGAAGTTGACGACGTTGCGATGCTCGAGCATCACGCCCTTGGGCGTGCCGGTGGACCCCGACGTGTAGATGACGTACGCCAGGTCGGCGGGGCCGTGGGCGCCGGTCGCGGCTGGCTTGGTGACGGACGGACCGGATCGGTCGGCGGGGTCGACCACCGTCACGTCGCTGTGCGACAGCACGCTCGCGATCTCACCCTGAGCCAGCAGGGCGACCAGCCCGGAGTCGGCCACCATGAAGCGCAGCCGGTCCTCTGGGTAGGTGGGGTCGAGCGGCACGTACGCGGCACCGCACTCGAGCGTGGCAAGCACGCTGACGACCATGTCGATGCCGCGATGGACGGCGATACCGACCCGGTCGCGGGCGCCGACGCCGGCGGCGCGCAACCGCCCGGCCAGCTCATCGACCGCCGCCGCGAGCTCGGTGTACGAAAGGGTGCGGCTGCCCGACGACACTGCTGGCGCGTCGGGGGTGCGGCCGACCTGGGCCCGGAACTGCTGGTCGATCGTCGTCGTGCGATCGTGATCGAGGGCCACCTCGTTGAGGGCGTCGAGCTCGGCGACCTCCGTCTCGCTGAGCATTTCGAGCGAGCTCAGCACGCACGCCGGGTCGTTGACGCCGATGCGCAACAGTGTCGCCACCTGGCGGGCGATGCGGTCGGCGGCGGTGGGGTCGATGCGATCGAGGCGGTGGTGAAGGGTGAGCCGGCCGCCGCCGGTCGCCACGGTGAAGCACAGCGTCGTCGCGTCGCGTGGGAGCGTGGCGGACGGATCGGTGTCGTCGAGATCGACGGCGATCATCACCGGGGCGCCG
>DASUEW010000567.1:0-2052 GCA_036274875.1 Ilumatobacteraceae bacterium | reverse complement strand
GTCAACCCGAGCAGCTCGCGCATGGGCATCGTCGTGCGGCCGAGCTCGGCGGTGACGACCATCTGGACGTCGTTGAGCGCACTGAGCGAGCCTCCGGCGGTCGTCGTGATCGGCGCCCCGACTGGCAGCACGTCGGGCTCGAAGCCATGCACGTTGGCGTCTGTCGGGACGTCGGTCGGGGAGTCGGGAGCGGCCGCCGCCGCGGCGGTCTCGTCGGTGGCCGCGTCGGCTGCGGCATCGTTCGCCTCGCTGTCGGTCAGGTCCTGCTCAGGGGTGTTCTTGGCCACGTCGACTCCTCGTCCTTGCGCCCGGGTGCACCCGCGGGTCTCGAAGTCAACTGTGCGGCTGAGGCGCTACTTGTCAGGCAGGTAGGGGTGGCTGAACGCGGGTCGGACGCTCGGTTGGCGACGCCGGATCCGCCGGGCCCTCGACGAGCACGGCCAGCCGGCGATTGCGGCGGCCGATACGGGCGTAGAACGTCGGGACCCCGTCAACGGCGAGCGTGAGCGGTTCGTCAACGGGGTGGTTGAGCGAGATCACGTCGCCGACCGCCATGTCGAAGATCGCCCGCGCCGGCATCTCGAGCTGACGAAAGCGGGCGGCGACCTCCACCGGCACCTCGGCGAGGTGTTCGGCAAGCCGCTGGTGGCTCTGCTCGGCGCCGCCGACCGACTGCGTTCCGTAGAGGGACGTCGCCGACAGGGCGTCGAGATGCGACTGCAGGCTCGAGTACGGGATGCACATCGTGGCCTCGCCCGACACGTCCTCGACCCGAATGTCGTACGTCACGACGATCACGATGTCGGTAGGCGCCGCGATCTGGGCGAACTGCGGGTTGGACTCCTGGCTCATCACGGTCGGTTCGGTGGCCACGACAGGCTCGAACGCATAGCGCAGCTCGGGGAGCGCGCGCTCGATGACATTGCGCAGCAGTTGCAGCTCGAGATCGGAGAACGACCGCGTCGGCTGCCCACTGGACCCCTTGCCGCCGAGCAGCAACTCGACCGCGCAGTACGCGATGTCCGTCGGGAGCTGCAGGATCGCTGCGCCAGGCAGGGGTGACATGCCCAGCAACGTGAGCAACGTCGGGTTCGGGAGCTCGCGCACGTACTCGTCGTACGAGTGCTGCTCGATGGACTTGATCGACACGATCGCGATCGTGCGCAGGTGCGACGCGAGCATCGTCGAGAACCCGCGGCAGAACGTCTCCTGGACGATCTGCAGCGTGCGCACGTGTTCGCGTGACAGCTTGTTCTGCTGGCGGAAGTCGAACGGGCGCGGCTCGCTGCGCACGCGCCGTCCGACTTGCGCCGTTTGGGGCTCCGAGGTGAGCGTTTCTGTCGTCATGGGGTTCTCCGTGTCATTCATCTCGGGGCCGGCAGGTGGGCGTCAGCGTCAGCGAACCAGGTTGACGACTTCGCCGAGGATCTCGTCGGCCGTGGTGATCACTCGGGCGTTGCCCTGGAAACCACGCTGGGCGATGATCAGGCGCGTGAACTCCTCGGCGAGGTCGACGTTCGACATCTCGAGGGTTCCCGACGACAGCAGGCCGCGACCGCCGGCGCCGGCGTTGCCGACCTGGGCCAGACCCGAGTTCGCCGACTCGCGCCACGCTCCGGCGACGCGCTCGAGGCCTTCGGGGTTGGTGAACACTGCGAGCGCCACCTGACCGATCGCCTTGCTGCGGCCGTTCGAGTAGCTGCCGACGATCACGCCGGCCTGGCTGATGTTGTACGACTGCAGCGTTCCGGCGGCAGCGCCGTCCTGCGTCTTGACCCCGACGGTCGCCTCGCCCGCGTACTGCGTGAGCCGCCCAGGTGTGCCTGCCGCGCCGAGGTCGAACGTGATCCCGTTCGGCATTCCGGGGATGAGTCCGCCGGCGATGTTCATGTTGCCGTCGGCGTGGCCGAAGAGCTCGCCATTGCCGTCGAATTCGAGCACTTCGTCGGTGATCGCCACGGGGGTGTTCGACGCTCCGTACGTGGCGTTGACAGTCCACTGGTCCAGCTGGGGCACGGTGGGGTCGGCGACGAGGGTGCGTGTGTACGTGAG
>DASUEW010000566.1:0-7250 GCA_036274875.1 Ilumatobacteraceae bacterium | reverse complement strand
ATCGACCTCCAGCCGAGCGACATCCACCGGGCAGCCCAACTCGTCGTAGAGCGCCCGCGCCTCGAGCAGCCGCGATCGGCGCGTGGTGTCCACCGGGTCGGCGAGCGCCTCGACCTCGATCGCGCCGGCGAGTGCCCACCGGTCGGCGCGCGACCGCGCGTGGTCAGCGGCGCGCACCGCGGCAGCGCGCGCGTCGTCGAGCATCCGGCGTGCCAGGGCCAGTTTGGCGACCACGACCCAGGCCTCGGCGACGTTCAGGGATCCGGACGCGTCGAGAGCCGCCGCCTGCGCCAACTCCCAGGCCTCGTCCGGCTCACGGTCGCTCAGGGCCTGCGCCAGCAGCATGCGGGCGACGATCGTCACCTGGCGATCACCGGTCGGCCCCGCCATCGCCAGCGCCCGTTCGCACGCGCTGCGCGCCTGCTCGACGTCGCCACGAACGAGGAACAGGCGGGCGAGCACCGTCATCGGATAGGCGACCAATCGCGACCCCTGTCGTTGGAGCAGGTCGATCGCCATCCCGAGGTCGGTACGGGCTTCGTCGAGGCGACCGATTCGCGTTTTGACCTCGCCGCGATTCGACAGCGCCAGGGCGAGCATGGCTCCGTAACCTCCGAGGTCGGCGTGGCGAACTGCGATGTCGAGCTCCGCGAGCGCGGCCCGGTAGTCGCCTTCTTCGAGCAACCGCGATCCTCGGTTCGAGCGGATGCGAGCCACCTGGAGCGGGTCGGCCGCGCGTTCGGCGTGCTGTAGTGCCCTGACGTAGTTCCAGTCGTTCGCGACGCGGTCTCCGTCGGCGGCCGCCACCATCGCGGCCAGGGTGTACGCCGCCGCCAGTGCTCGATCGTCGTTCGATCGAGCGGCCGATGTCAGAGCGACCTCGGCGAGTCGACGCGCCGTCAGCAGATCGCCGGTCAGCCAGGCGGCGGCACCACGGAAGGCGGCGAGCAGGGCGGGGTCGGATCGATCGTCACCCGGCCCGGCGGTGCCGCGGTCGTACACCTCGATGGCCGACGGGATGTCACCACGCAGGTGCAGCATCAGACCGTGACGCCACGCGTCCCCAGCGCTTCCAGCGCCGCTGTCGGCCGCCTCCTGGTAGTGCCCGATCGCGGCGTCCCACTCGCCGAGCGCCTGGGCGGCGCGGCCGGCGAGGCTGGCGCGGCGCTTCGCCTCGACGGTTGGTAGGCGGCGGATGCCGTCGATGACGAGGCTGGGCGCACCGTCGTCGATCACGGCGGGTCCGATGTCGTCGAGCACGGCCCCGACCAGCTCGTCGGTACCGTGACGGATCGCGATCCGCAGGCTGCGCGTCGGGTCGCCGAGTGCCAACGCGGACCGTGCGCCGAATTCGCTGACGGCGGCCCGCCGTCCGGATTCGGCTCGCAGCAGGCCGCCGATCGCGCGTGAGACGTGCACGCTGTCGACCGCGCCCACCCGCTGGTCGAGCAGGTGGTCGGCCACCAGCTCGGCGATCTGGTCGTCACTCACGACGTGCCCCAAGGCTTCCAACTCGGCTCGGTTCGTGTCGCCCAGGACGACCGCGTCGTCGAGCATCCGGCGTTCGTCCGGACCCAGGGCGGCGAGGAGGACGGCTGCTGCAGTCTCGCCGACATGCTTGCCGGCGGATCCTTTCATCTCGTCGAGAATCTGGGGGCCACGCCGCCGCGCCGCGGCTGCGGCCATCACGAGCGTCGCCGGGTGACCGTCGGCGAGCGACACCAGGTCGTCGGTGTGCGATCCGCTGTCGGGCCATCGTCCACGTATCACGGCGGAGGCCGCGGCGTGGTCCAGTCGCAGCGACTCGCGGTCGATCTCGCGGACGGCTTCGGCATGGCGGAGACGGTCGATCGAGAACGGGACGTGCGTACGTGTGACGAGCACGATCCGGAGCTGCGGCGGGGCGCCTCGGACCAATGATTCGATCATCCGGATCGGGCCGGCGCGGCCATCGAGGCGCTCGACGTCGTCGATGACGATGGTCAGCGGCTGGTGCAGGCTCGCGGCGAGGGCGTCGGCGATCAAGGCGCCCAGCTGCTCGGCGCGCTCGACGGGATCGGCACCGACTCCGGGACCCGCCGACGATCCGAACGCGATCGCCAACTCAGGGGGCATCTCGGGCAGTCGCACCCGCAACTGGCGCAGCAGGCGTCCGGCCAGCTCGAGGCCATGGTGCTCGTCGCCGCAGGTCAGCCACACCCGCGCGAGGCCTTCGGTCCACGATCGCGCCGCCGTCGTCTTGCCACTACCGGCCGCGGCCGACACGACGGTGAGCGGAGCGGTCGGCGACCCCGCTTCGCCCATATCACCTCTGTCTACCAGTTTGGGTCTACCAGTCTTGGGCCGAGCAGTGTCGGGCCCCTAGCTGTATTGGGGCGAGCAGCTCTGGCGTCGGGCAGCCGGGCGACTCACCGCATCGAGCGGACGCTGGCCGCGATGCCGGCCGGATCGAGCCCGAGCTGGGCGAGGATGTGGTCGGCCTTTCCCTGGGGCACGAACCGAGTGGGCAATCCGAGCACCTTTACGGGCACGTTCGGCGCACGGGAGCCGATCTGGTCGGCGATCGTCGTGCCGATGCCACCGTCGCGGATGCCGTCCTCGGCGGTGAGCACGAGCTCGTGGCGGGCGGCGTCTTCGATCATGCTCGGATCGAGTGGTGCACAGCAGCGGACGTCCCACACCGTCGCCTCGATCCCTGTCGCGGCGAGTGACTCGGCTGCCTTGAGCGCATTGCCCACCAGCTTGCCGATCGCCAGGATGCACACCGAGCCGTCACCCTCACGCACGCGGTGGGCCGTGATGCCCGACCCGACCTCGAGCTCGCCGACATGACGTGCCGTGCCCTTCGGGTATCGGATCGCGACCGGACCGTCGTCGGCGAGACGTATCGCGTCGTGCAGCATCTGGTGGAGCTCCTCGGCGCTCGAGGGCGCGAGGACCCGCATCCCGGGCACCTTCGACAGCAGCGCCATGTCGTAGACACCGTGATGGCTCGGCCCGTCGTCGCCGGTGATCCCGGCGCGATCGAGGCAGAACACCACCGGGAGGCGGTGCAACGCGACGTCGTGCACGACCTGGTCCCACGCCCGCGACAGGAATGTCGAGTAGATCGCGACGACCGGGCGGAGCCCGCCCATCGCCATCCCGGCCGCGCCGGTGACGGCGTGCTGCTCTGCGATCCCGACGTCGAAGAAGCGGTCGGGGCAGTGCTCCTGGAACGGCAGCAGACCGGTCGGACCCGGCATTGCCGCTGTGATCGCGACGAGTCGAGGCTCGAGCTCTGCCTCTTTGATGATCGCTTCGGCGAACGCCTGCGTATAGCCGGTCGGCACGGCCTTGGGCGGGCCAGTGAGCGGGTCGAACACCGGCGCATCGTGGAGGTGCTTCTCGTCGTCGTCCTCGGCCGGCGAGTAGCCGCGGCCTTTCTGGGTGAGCACGTGCACCACGATCGGCCCCTCGACAGACAGCTCGATGGCGTTCCTGAAGGCCTGCTCGAGCTCGACGATGTTGTGGCCGTCGATCGGACCGACGTAGCGCACGCCGAGCGCCTCGAAGAACGACGGCGGTTGGAGGAACTCGCGCACGCCGGCCTTCAGCGCGTCGACTGCGCGTTCGGCCGGAGCGCCGACCAGCGGAAGGTTGTGGAGGAACTCCTCGAGGCGGCGTTGCCGACGGACGTACACGGGGTTGAGACGAATGTCGGTCAGCGCGCTCGCCAGTCGCTCGCCGATCCGTTGGTTGAGGCTCGGATGGTCCTCGCGCGGGTCGCGCGACTGCGAGTTGGCGGAGAGGTTCGACACGGTCGGGGCGTAGCTGCGGCCGTTGTCGTTGAGCACGATGATCACCGGGCGGCGGCTGTGACCGAGGTTGTTGAGCGCCTCGTAGGCGATCCCACCGGTCATCGCCCCGTCACCGATCACGGCGACGATGTGGCGGTGCGTGCCGGTCCCGGCGGCACGCGCCACGGCCATCCCGTACGCGTACGAGAGCACCGTCGACGCGTGGCTGTTCTCGATGTGGTCGTGAACGCTCTCCTCACGACTCGGATAGCCCGACAGGCCACCGGCCTGGCGCAGTTCATCGAACCGACCGCGGCGGCCGGTGACGATCTTGTGGACGTAGGCCTGGTGACCGGTGTCCCAGAGGATCGCGTCGGTCGGCGAGTCGAAGACCCGGTGCAGCGCGAGGGAAAGCTCGACCGCGCCCAGGTTGGAGCCGAGGTGGCCGCTGCTCTTGGAGACCGCGTCGACGATGAAGTCGCGGATCTCGCCGGCAAGGTCGGCGAGTTCCGCTGAGGAGAGCCCGCGCAGATCGGCAGGCTCATTGATCCGTTCCAGCACCATGCGGAGTCCGACGCTACCCGTGATCCGGAGGCCGCGCTGCGCACCAGCAATGACTTGACTCCGGCATGATCACAACGACCGGGGTACCGCGGCCCTCCGATCGAGGCGGTCAGTGTTCCAGCGGTGCAGGCCGAAGCCCGCCACGATGCCGATGGCGAGTGCCAGCAGTCCACCGACGCCGTCGATCCAGTAGTGGTTGCCGGTCACGACGATGCAGAACAACGTTGCGGCCGGATACAGCAGCCAGGCGATCCGGCTCCACCTGTGGCGCAGAAGGGGCCACACCGCCACCACACACCACGACGACCACCCGATGTGCAGGCTCGGCATCGCGGCGTACTGGTTCGAGATCGACGCCATCGCCTCGGAGTCGAACGACCACGGGCCGCCGTACTCGGCAAGCGTGTCGACGAAGCCGAACCCGTCCTCGCCGCGCCGGTCCGAGGGGATGCACGCCCCGCCGAACGCGACCTCGCCGGCCTGCGCCTGGGCCGGGCACGGCTCGTCGAGCAGGCGCGGTGGCATCAACGGGAAGAACGCGAACCCGACGATCGCGAGCGCGGTCGTCACCGCGAGCGCATTGCGGTGCTGCGGAAAGACAGCGGGGCGCTTGATGAACAGCACGATGAACACGGCGAGCGTGACCACGAAGTGCGCCACGCCGTAGTAGGTGTTCCAGAACTGCAGAAACGTTCGGTGGGGCAGGAACCAGTCCTGGATCGTCTCCTCGTGATAGGTGCCGATCGCGCGCTCCCATCCGATCACTCGCATGGCGTTGTCGAACGCATGGTCGGGCACTCCGTCGGCCGCGATGCGATTGGAGCCGAACAGGTTCCGCGTCGTCGAGTACACGAGGTAGAAGGCCGTGACGATCAGGGCCTCCTTCCACCAGAAGAGCCGGTGTGGGCGAGACGACTCCGTGTCGGGCTCGGCCACTTGCATAGGTCGTTCAGACTACGCCCGGAGTACGGTGCGACGCCGTGGAAGCCGCTGCGGATGCCGCCCCGGACGTTGCTGTGGATGTGGTCGAGGGACACGCCGGTGAACAGGCCGTCGCCGCGCTACGGCGCTTCGGGACCGACGTCATGTTCACGCTGAACGGCGGCCACATCTGGCCCCTCTACGAGGCGGCGCGCAACCAGGGGATGCGGGTCGTCGACACCCGCCACGAACAGTCCGCCACATTTGCCGCCGAGGCCTACGCCAAGCTGACCCGGCGACCGGGGCTGGCCGCGCTCACCGCTGGACCCGGCATCACGAACGGCATCTCGGCCGTGACGTCGGCATGGTTCAACGGCTCGCCCTTGGTCGTGCTCGGTGGACGGGCGCCACAAGGTCGTTGGGGAGCGGGGTCGCTGCAGGAGCTCGACCACGTGCCGATCCTGGCGACGATCACCAAGTCGGCGGCGACGGTCACTGATCCGACGATGGCCGGAGCGATGGTCTTCGATGCGACACGTCTGGCCGCGTCGGCGCATCGCGGCCCGGTCTTTCTCGACTTCCCCCTCGATGTGTTCGTCCCGTCGTCGGGAGCGGTCCCGCGTGGCGAGTCGCTCGACGGCGCTGGAGCGCCACCAGACGAGCTCGCGTGCGTGGCGCTGGCGGAGATGATCGCCGCGGCCCAGCGCCCGGCGTTGATCGTCGGGTCCGACGTGTACTGGGACGGCGCATGGCCGGAGCTGCTCGCCGCCGTGGAGCATCTGCGGGTGCCGTGCTTCTTCAACGGGCTCGGGCGGGGCACGTTGCCGGCGGACCACGAGCTGGCCTTCCTCAGGACGCGCGGTCTGTTGAAGCGCCGGGCCGATCTCGTGGTCGTCGTGGGCACACCACTCGACTTCCGCCTCGGTTTCGGACGCTTCGGCGATGCGGTCGTCGCACACGTCGTCGACTCCACGAGCCAGCGGGCCGCGCACGTCGGCGTGATGACCGTCGCCGGCGACCATCGCCTCACGCTGCAGGCGCTCGCCGAGCATGCCGGCAAACGGATCGACCACGAATCGTGGATCGCCGAGCTGACCGATGCGGAGCGTGCCGAGGCGGCCGCCGAAGCCGATCTGCTCAGCGCCGACAACGATCCGATCAAGCCATCGCGGGTGTACGGCGAGCTGCGTCGCCGTTTGGAGCGCGATGCCGTGGTGATCTGTGACGGCGGCGACTTCGCGTCGTACGCGGGCAAGTTCATGGAGGTGTTCGAGCCCGGTTGTTGGCTCGACACCGGCCCGTACGGGTGCCTTGGCAACGGCATCGGGTACGCGATCGCGGCGCGCGTCGCCCGCCCGTCGTCGCAGATCGTGGCCCTGCTCGGCGATGGCGCCGCCGGGTTCAGCCTTATGGATGTCGACTCCCTCGTACGCCACGGGTTGCCGGTGGTGATGGTCGTCGGCAACAACGGGATGTGGGGGCTCGAGAAGCATCCGATGCAGATGATCTACGGCTGGGACGTCGGGTGCGACCTCCAGCCGGGTTGCCGGTACGACGAGGTCGTGCGGTCGCTCGGCGGCGACGGTGAGCTGGTCACCTCGCCGGCCGACATCGGCCCCGCCCTCGACCGCGCCTTCGCCAGCGGCCTGCCGTATCTCGTCAACATCGTCACCGACCCCGCAGACGTCTACCCCAGATCCAGCAACCTCGCCTGATCGCCCGGCCGCTCCGGGCGCCCGATCGCGCGGCCGGATGTCCAATTCGAACACTTGGATCTGCTGCGCAGGTGGTGTCGAGTGTGGGCGAACTGTTGGACTGGGGTCGACGTGGTTGGTCCGGGTGTCGTCTCGTAAGTCGAACAGTTGGAGTTGCTGCGCAGGTGGTGTCGAGTGTGGGCGAACTGTTGGACTGGGGCCGACGTGGTTGGTCCGGGTGTCGTCTCGTAAGTCGAACAGTTGGAGTTGCTGCGCAGGTGGTGTCGAGTGT
>DASUEW010000565.1:0-10761 GCA_036274875.1 Ilumatobacteraceae bacterium | reverse complement strand
CAAGCGTCGCGCGCCCTGACCGCAGGTCAGTGATGGACGGGGACGCGATCGATGCTGACCGCGTAACCGCCGCCCGCCACCCACGGATCGCCCTCCCACGTGCTGAACCGCGCCACGTGTTCGAGCCCGGCGTCGGCCGCTGCCGCGGCGTAGGAATCGACGCCGAACGACCGGTCGAGTTGAAAGCCGGCGATCAGGTACCCCCCGGGCGCGACATGACGGGCCATGTTGGCGACCACCGCTGCCTCGGTGCCCGGCTCGACGAAGATCATCACGTTGCCCGCCATCACGACCACGCCGAACCGGCGACCGACGTCGACCGTCGCCAGATCGGCCTCGATCCACACCAGCTCGGGCGCCTTGCGTCGGGCGTGGCCGATCATCTCCCGGTCGAGATCGACACCGACGACCTCGATGCCGCGTGCGGCCAGCTCGATCGCGACCCGACCCGTGCCGCAGCCGGCATCGAGCACGGAGGCGGGTTCGTACCGGCATACGAGGTCAGCCTCGCCGTGGACCGACTTGCCCTCGGCGGCAAGCTTCCGCCACCTCGCGTCGTAGTCGTCACCTCCGGCGAACCGCCTGTCCGACTGCCACCGCGACGCCACGATGACCAACGGTACTGCGGCGCCTTCCGGGCGGTATCGGGCCGAGCCGATGCGCGGAACGGTCGTCGATTTGGCATCCTTGAGGTGGTGACGGACATCTCCAACTCCTTCGAGGGCGACGACCCGCTGACGATCCTCGGGATCTCGTTCGGCGACGTGTACCGCTGCCAGGAGTTCCTCTCGGCGATGACGCGGATGAGCTCGAACCGCGAGTTGCGTCTGAAGGACGCCGTGGTCGTCACGAAGAAGGACGACGGCGCGACCGTGGTCCGCGAGACGGTCGACCTGCAGGCCGGCCGCACCGCGCTGTCGGGTGCGATGTGGACCGGCCTGCTCGGGTTGCTCGTCGGCGGACCCGTCGGGTGGCTCGCCGGTCTGGGCATCGGCGCCGCCTCCGGCGCGATCACGGCCAAGGTCGTCGACCTCGGAGTGCCCGACGAGTGGGTCGATTGGTTCCGTGCGGCCGTCGCCCCCGGCACGTTCACCGTCGTCGTGCTCGCCGAGGACGTCGACGTCGAGGCGCTCATCGCCGAGGCGATGCGGTTCGAGGGCCACCTGGTGCACGCCAACATGGCGCCCGACGCGATCCGCCGTCTCGAGCATGCGCTCGGCGACGTGTCCCACAACCCGGCTCCGCTCCCCGGCGACAGCTGGGCTCCGCCGTCGACCGACTGAACCGATCGAGCCGGCTCACCGCACGCCACGCCCGCCCGGGTGAACGTCCGGTCGCCGACTCCGCTTGGTCACCGTCGTCCGCGCCGGACACCGCGCCGGACGCGGAACGGCGTGACCAAGGCGCCGAGGCCGGGTCAGCCGGCGGGATCTAGGCGGCGTGGATGTCGTAGGCGCAATGGCGGTCGCCGGCGACCATGTGCTGGGTGCGCTCGACGACGGCGCCGGGGAGGACGGTCCGGATGAAATCGAGCTCGCTCGTGCAAGCCTGCCCGTAGCGCCGGGCGACGGCGGCGATCGCGCAGTTGTGCTCGACGATTCGGTAACGGTTGCGCCCGATCGCTTCGGCGGTCGCGATGTAGCCGTCCTCGTCGAGGATCGTGGCGAGCTCGACGACCTTGGCCTTCAACGACCGCTTCGTCGCCAACCGCTGCGTGGCGTTGGCGATGCGAGTGTCGCGGCGGCGGGCGAAGAGCCGGTCGACGGTGGTGGCGTCCTCGTCCTCGAGGTACCCGAGCAGCTCGTTGGTGAGCGCACCGTAGGCCTTCGGGAACAGGGCGTCGGCGAGCTCGGTGGCCGCGTACGACAACTGCGGACGACCACGTCGACCGTCGGGGTGCGCGACGTCGGTGGCGCGGACGAGGCCGTGCCCGGTGAGCGATGTGAGATGTTGGCGGGCGCCACTGACCGTCATGTCGAGCGCCTCGGCGACGTCGTCGACGGTGGCGTCACCGATCCGCCGCACCGCGTACAGCACGGCTCGACGCCCGGCGGGCAGCGGCGGCGGCACCGAGACACCCCCTGCTGCCGACCCGCTCGTGGCGCGGGTGCCCGTCGCTGTCATCGACCACCAGCGTAGGGAAGCAGCAGATGGCTGTCGCCGAACTCGTGCCACAGGTAGCCGGCATCCCACGCCGCTCGATACGCACGAGTCAGCGCCGTGCGTCCGGCGACGGCCTCGAGCATCGCCAGGTGGGTGGCCGCCGGTTCGTGCCAACCGGTCACGAGGCCGTCGACCGCGCGCACGCCGGTGGCCGGGGTGATCACGATGTCGGTCCAACCCGCGGCCGGATGCACTGTGCCTGTCGCGTCGGCGGCCGATTCGAGCGCTCGAACCACGGTGGTGCCGACGGCGATCACGTGACCTCCGGTGGCCCGGGTCGCGTTGACCGCGGCCGCGGTCGCGGACGAGACCACGAATCGCTCGGAATAGGGCAGCTCGTGGCCCTCCAGCGACGACACGCCGGTGTGGAGCGTGATCGTGACGATCCCGATGCCGTGACGGATCAACCGGGTCGTCAGGTCGGCCGTGAACGGACGGGCCGCGCTCGGCATCTCCGCGCTGCCCGGTTCGTCGGCGAACACCGTCTGATAGCTGGCGATCGGCCAGTCGTGATCGACGTACGAGTAGCGGATCGGCCGACCGAGGGCGACGAGCACCCCGAGCAGGTCGACGTCACCGTCGAGCGTCGCCAGCCACAGCCGCTGCGATCCGGCTGCGGGACGGAGCATCGCCACCGCGGTGCCGTCGGCGAGTCGCGCGACCGTGGGCGACCCCGGCAGGCGCAGTGGCGATGTCGCCCCACCCGGCAGCGGGCGCCGGGCCTCGACCATCCACAGCCCGCCAGGAAGCTGGGTCGACACGTGGACGACGATCCGCGTGCCGTCCGGCAGCTCGGCATCGACCGCGGCGGGCACGGTGGCGGACGTGTTGACCACGAGCAGGTCGCCAGGCGTGAGGTGATCGGCGAGGTCGCGGAACGTGGCGTGCACCGGCTCGTCGTCGCCGCGCGAGATCATCAGCCGGACACCGTCACGTGCGAGTCCACGGGCCTCGGCCGGCGCCGACGCCACGTGGGCGGCGTCGAGCTCGAAGTCCAGTGGCAGCCGCGACGCCAACACCGCGGGCACCGGTTCGGGGTGCCGCGACTGGACGTGTTCGACCGGCTCGATCGTCGCTGCGATCACGGCGCAACCTGCTCGGTCGCGACCTGTCTGGCCGCGATCTGTTCGAACGCGACCTGTTCGGTCGTGTAACGCCCACTCGGGTGCTCGCCGTCGATCAACGCCATCAGCGCCGGCACACTGGCCTCGGGCTTCGGGCGATCGCCGATGTCCTCGCCGGGGAACGCGGCCTGGTGCATCTCGGTGCGCATGTCGCCGGGGTCGACTGTCAGCACCCGCCACTCGGGATGCTCGACGGCCAGCACCCGACCGGCGTGCTCGAGCGCCGCCTTGCTCGCCCCGTACCCGCCCCACATGGGGTAGGCCTCGACCGCCGCGTCACTCGTGACGTTGACGATCGTCGCTCTCGGCTCGAGTGCCGGGGCCAGCAGCTGCACCAGCGCGATCGGCGCCACGACGTTGACGTCGAATGTGCGCCGCAGTACGTCCGGGTCGATGGTGTCGAGCGCCGGCAGGGGGCTCGCACCGAGGGTGCTCGCGTTGTTGACGACGAGGCGTACCGGTCCGAGCAGCCGGGCGGCGTTGGCGAGTCGGAGGCGGTGGTCCGGATCGGTGATGTCGCCGGCGATCGCCGCGACGCGTGTGAGGTCGCCGAGCTCGTCGGCAGCCGCGGCGAGGCGGTCGGGACGGCGGGCGTCGATGGCGAGTGCCCACCCGTCGGTGGCAAGCCGGCGGGCCAGGGCCAGACCGAGGCCTTGCGAGGCGCCCGTGATGAGTGCGGTGCGTTCCATGATTCCTCCTGTGGTCGAGGTGAATCATAGAACAAGTAGAAACTGTTTTTTATTCTTGTTCAAGGAATCACGAGCGCATCACCACATCGGCGAGCAGCGCGCTGAGTCCGTCGATCAGCTCGTGGCTGTGCGGTCGCATCCACCGCACCACCTTCGTGTGAATCGGCGCGTCGGGTACCTCCGGCCGCAGCTGAACGGTGCACTTCACCCACCCGTTGAGAACCTGGCGCACATCGTCGGCGAGGTCGTACGAGTCCGTGAACCGACCGTCGGCGTCGGTCAGCAACTCGACGCCGTACGCGTCGTACACCGTCGGTCCGAGTTCGTCAGAGCCGAATCCCCCGGACAACGTTACGTCGGCGACGACCGCCTCGATGGCGACGGTGAGCTGCAGACCCACGACGGCCGGAGCGCCGTGTGCGTCGGTGACTCGGCCACTGATGACCAGGTTGGGACGAGTGATCGCCCTCGTCGTTGTCGTCGTCTGGTTCGTCGTGACCGTGGCCATCGCAGGCTCCTGGCTCGGGGGATGGTGACATCCACACGACCCACGTCGACCCCGCTGGATACACGCCGTTGTTCAGTCGCCGGCGCCGAACTCGATCTCGGGCACGTCGTCGGGGGACGTCGAAAAGAGTGGGATCAGCCAGGTGTCGGCGAGGTTGAGCAACGTGCCGTCGCGCTGGAAGCCGCGCAGGGCGGCGTCCACCTTCTCGAGGTTGTCGGATCCCTTCGGCAGGGCGACGCTGTACTGACCGCCGGTGACGAACTTCGCCGCCACACCGAGGTCGTCGTTGTCGTGCGCTTGGATCAGCGCGCTCGACAGGTCGATGAGCGCCGCGTCGACTTCGCCCGAACGGATCGCCTCGGCCGCCGCGACATCGTCGGTGACGACGTGAACCGGCTGGGTCGGGCGGATCGTCTCGTCGATGAAGGTCTGCTGGCGGGCACCCTCGACCACGGCCCACACCAGATCGCGAGCCGCCGCGAGATCCCGCAGCGTCTCACCGGCGAGCATCAGAACGCCGAAGTCGGATGCGTAGTAGGGCAGGGAGAAGTCGAGCACCTCGACGCGCTCCTCGGTGATCTCGATCTGGGCCAACGCCATATCAGCCCCGCCCAGCTCACCAGCAACGATGTCGGCGAACGGGACGTCGATGATCTTCAGGTCGAGGTCGAACTCATCGGCGAGCGCCCGAGCGAGGCCCCACTCGTAGCCGCCCCCGACGATCGTGGCGTCGTCGCCCTCCCAGAAGCCGGGCGCCGGCAGGGTCGTGGCCACCGTGAGCGTGCCCGGCGTCGACGGTTCCGCGGAGACCAGCACCTTGTCCTTCGCCTTGCCACTGCACGCACCGGTGACCGCGACGACGACGAAGAGGGTGATGAGCGCCACGATCGACGCGCGCCGCGTCCGGTGACCGGGGGGCGCAACCATCTCGGCCAGTGTTCCACCTCGCCGCAGATGGCCTCGCAGTCGTTCTGAGAAGTGGGGTCAACCGCCGTCACCGACCGCCTCGAAGCCGAACTTCGTGGCCGGTGACGTCGAGGCGGTCGTGCGGGCGCTCACCGTGGACGCGTCGACGAAGCATTCCTCGGAGTTCGCGGCCCGCCAAACGGCGGGGTCGAGCGTCGCGATCACATCGGCGGTCTGCGACGCCATCGCCGCCAGGGCGGCCAGCTTCTGGTCGAGCCGCTCGTCGTGCAGAACGTGGTGGACGGCCAGTTCGACAGCGGCGTAGCCGAGCGGGCGCTCGTCGGTCATGTAGATGCCCCACTCCTCGTAGATCGCGCCGAAGGCAGCCTGGTGTGCGTGTGTCGTGGCCGCGTACAGCAGTCGCGCCGACCTGCCGGTCGACTCCCACGCCCTCGTCGTCCACGCTCCGATCGCGATGTGGTCGGAGTGGAACGTCATCCCGTCGGGTCCGAACGTCAGGATCGTGTCCGGGCGGACCTCGTCGATCAGCTGCCTGATCGCGCTGATGCCGACGGACGGTTCGATCGTCGCCAGCGTGCCGTCCTCGAACCCGAGGACACGATGGTCGTCGACACCGAGCACGGCCATCGCCGCCGCCGACTCCCACCGGCGAACCCGACCCAGTCGCTCGGGGGGCCACGCGACGGGGTCGGGTGTGCCGTGCTCGCCAGCGGTGGCCGACACGCACACGACGCGCTGTCCCGCCGCCGCGCATGCCGCCATCAACCCACCGGCGAGGTACGTCTCGTCGTCGGGGTGGGCCCAGACCGACAACACCGTCCCGAGCCGATCCACGTCGAGCGAACCGAGGAACGAGGTGTGCAACTTGGCGGCACCGTTCACGAGCAGGACTCCACCAGTTGGTAGAGCTCGCCGGACGTCGCCGAGCTGTGCGCGATCGACCCGTGCCAGCCGAGCCCGGCCCCGAGGTGGCCCGCCAAGAATGCGAGCGAGCCGGGGGACGCGCCGAGCCGACGGTTGGCCGTCCACCGGTCGCCCGTGGTCATGTTGCTGGTCACCGCGTCCGTCGCGATCATGTCGCCATTGTGAACAATGCCGGTTGCAGCCCGCTTGCATGCCGATGACAGCGCCGGAAGGCGCCACGACACCAATCACCCCGGAACTGTCTGCTTCATCGGGCCCGTGGCTTCATCTGAAGCAGACAGAACGGAAATGGGTTCGGTAGGTTGCGGTTTCGACCGTCGACCCGTGGGGGTGTTCAGCGTGAAGTTCGTGTGGTTCAACCTGCAACCGTGGCCGTACCTCCCGAAGGACTTCCGCGAGAAGTACCGCTCGGTGTGGGTCGACATCCCGAACAGCTTGTTCGACCCGGTCAAGGGGCACGAGATGTACAACACGTACCTCGACCAACTCGAGTTCGCCGACTCGGTCGGCTACGACGGGATCGGGTGCAACGAGCACCACCAGAACGGCTACGGCCTGATGCCGAGCCCCAACCTGATCGCGGCGACGCTCGCCCGTCGCACGACACGGTCGGCGATCTGTGTGATCGGGAACTCGATCGCCGGGTACAACCCGCCGAACCGCGTCGCCGAGGAGTTCGCGATGCTCGACTGCATCTCGGGCGGACGGCTCGTGGCCGGGTTCCCGGTCGGCACGCCGATGGACACCAACTTCTGCATGGGCCAGATCCCCGCCCTCACGCGCGACAAGTACGCCGAGGCGCACGACCTGATCATCCAGGCCTGGACCCGCGAGAGCCCGTTCGCGTTCGACGGCAAGTACAACCAGCTGCGCTACGTCAACACGTGGCCGTTGCCGGTCCAGAAACCGCACCCACCGGTCTACATCCCCGGCGGCGGCTCGATCGAGACGTGGGACTTCTGCCTCGACCACGACTACAACTACAGCTACCTGTCGTTCTTCGGGTACAAGGCCGGCAAGGCGCTGCTCGACGGGTTCTGGGAGCGGCGGGCCGAGCGCGGCGACGCCGACGAGAACCCGTACCGGGCGAGCTTCGCCCAGATCATCGCCGTCGCCGACACCGACGCCGAGGCCGAGAAGCTGTACGCCGAGCACATCCTCTACTTCTTCAACAACTGCCTGCACATCCATCCCGGCTTCGCCGACCCACCCGGCTACCGCACGGTCAACACCATCAAGGCCGGCAAGCTGAGCCAGCTCCGCCAGGAGACGATGGAGATGTTTCAGACGCTCACGTGGCGCGACGTCATCGACAACGGGCTGGTGATCGCCGGCAGCCCGGACACGGTCGCCGGGCAGATGGAGGAGCTCGCCAAGTCGCTGCGCGTCGGCACCGTGTTCTGCCTCCAGCACATGGGCGACATGGCCGATTGGAAGACCCGCTACTCGACGCAGTTGTTCGCCGAGAAGGTGATGCCGCGGTTGAAGGACATCTGGTCGGAGTACGACGGCAGCAAGTGGTGGTGCAAGCCGCTCGACGACCGGCGGGTCAACGACGAGGCCAGCTTCGCCAACGCCCGCCGCTCGCCGGAGCTCCCGGCCGACTACATGTCCGATCTCCCTGAAGGTGCGATCTGATGGCCGTCGAATCGCGCACGCTGACGACGCGGCGGGGGATCGAGGCCAAGGTCCAGACCCGCGGCGACGGGCCGCCGCTGGTGTGGTTCCACGGCGCCGGCGGCCTGTTCCCGATCGAGCAGATGCTCGACCTGGTCGCCGAGCACCACACCGTCCACGCCGCCGAGTGGCCCGGCTTCGGCGACGAGCAGACCGAGGGCTACCTCGATGACATGCTCGACTTCACGCTGCACGGCTGGGACCTCGTCGACGCCATGGCGCTCGGCGAGACACCGGACGTCGCCGGTCACTCGATGGGCGGCATGATCGCCGCCGAGATGGCCGCCGTGAACCCCGGTGGCATCGGCTCGCTGGTGCTGGTCGGCGCCGCCGGGTTGTGGATCGACGAGCACCCCGTACCCGACATCTTCTCGATGCTGCCGTTCGAGCTCGCCCAGGTGCTGTTCGCCGACCCGGTGGTGGGCGAGGCGATCCTCACCGCCGGGCTCGATTTCAGCGACGACGAGGCGCTCATCAACTTCCTCGTGCTCAACGCCCGGCGGCTCGGCACGGCCGGCAAGATCCTGTTCCCGATCCCGAATCGTCGCCTGTCGAAGCGGCTGTACCGGATCACCAACCCGACGCTGCTGCTGTGGGGCGAGCACGACAAGCTCGTGCCGCCGGTGTACGCCGAGCGGTTCCGGGAGCTGCTGGTGTCGACGGCGGCCTACGTCGAGACGATCGGCGGCGCCGGCCACATGCTCCCCTACGAGCAGCCCGAGCTCGCCGCCCGCGCCATCGTCACCTTCCTGTCCTGACCAATTCCCCATCTCATGAAGTTTCGGCGCCGTCACGGCGCCGAAACTTCACGAGATCGGAGGGTTTGGGGTGGCGGGCGGGTAGGCGGCGAGGAGCTCGGCGCCGATGCGGGCGAGCTGGTCGCGCAGTTCGGGCGGTTCGATGATCTCGAGCCAGGCTCCGAATCCGGCGATCTCGCCGGCGAGCGATTCGAACGAGTGGCCGCGGATCTCGATGCGCACCCGACCGTCGGCCTCGGCGGCGCCGATGTGGATTCGGGTGCCGAGCACTTTGCGGCACAGCCAGAGCACGTCGGGCCGGCAGCGGGCGCTCGCCCGGATCGGCGTGCGGCGCTGCTCGACCTCGTCGATCACCAACCGCCACGTCTCGGCCAGGTCGAACCCCTCCGGCCGTTCGACGGGTTCGCCGGTCGGCTCGACCGACGTCATCCGGTCGACGCGGAACGTGCGCTGGCCGGCGTCGGTGCCCGCCACCAGATACCAGACCGTCCCCTTGGTGGCGAGGCCGAGGGGGTGGACGGTGCGCGTGGTCGTCGAACGGTCGCGCGCGACGTAGCCGAGCACGACCTGTTCCCCGGCGATCACGGCCTGCTGGATGGCGTCGAGGTGCTCGGGGGGTGGGCGCTCGTAGGACGGCGTGTCCCAGCCGGTCGGGTCGACGTGGATCGCGCCGGAGGCCGCCTCCGCGTCGGCTCGGAAGCTCTCCGGCAGGGCGCGCACGAGCTTGCGGAGCGCCGCCTTGACTCCGGGCGTCGCCGAGGCCGGGCCGGCAACCATGAACAGGGCCCGCGCTTCGGCCGACGTGAGGCCGCTGAGGTCGGTACGGCCGCCGCCGGCGAGCCGCCAGCCGCCGTTGCGGCCCTGCATCGAGTACACCGGGAGGCCGGCGACGCCGAGCGCGTCGAGGTCGCGGCGAGCGGTTCGCTCCGAGACTTCGAGCTCGGTGGCCACCTCGGCAGCTGTCACCTGCCCGCGTTGCTGGAGCAGGAGGAGGATGGCGACCAGCCGGTCCGCGCGCACGTCTCAACTGTCGCACACAAACCGTCCACGCGGTGACCGGTTTCGAGAACACCCGCGCGCGTCATGGAACGACGTGACCGTTCGGGGCGGGTCGTGAAACATGCATACCATGTCCGGCTGCGGGCTAGAGAGGAGCCAAGAATGAGAAAGCTCATCGTCGGCACGGCCGTCGTTGCGCTCGCGTCAGCCTCAGCGGTCGTCGTGGGGACCGGGGCTGCAGCCGAGCAGGCCGACAGCGCGCAGGAGTCCGGCGAACAAGAATTCGTCGTCGTCTACACCGAGGGCGTGTCGCTCGACGCCGCCCACGCCGCGGTCGCCGCGGCCGGCGGGACGATCGTCAGCGAGAACACCGACGTCGGCGTCGCCACCGTCGTCACCACCAACGGCGACTTCGCCGCTGCCGCCGGCGCCGAGGATGCGCTGATGGGCACCGCCCAGAACCGCGTGATCGGCGCCGCGCCCGACCTCGTCGTCGACGCCGGCGAGGGCCAGAAGTTCGATCCTGCCGAGGCCGATCTGCAGCTCGAGAGCGGTTCGCCGTCGCACGGGCAGAGCGGAGGCAACCACGGCCCGAACGCCGAGCCGCTCGCGGACCTGCAATGGGACATGCAGCAGATCGGCGCCACCGTCGACGGCTCGTACCGGTTCCAGAAGGGCAAGGCGAGCGTGCTCGTCGGGATCATCGACACGGGTGTCGACGGATCGCATCCCGACATCGCCCCCAACTTCAACGCTGAACTGAGCCGCAACTTCACGGTCGACATCCCGGTCGATGCGAACGGCGCCTCCATCGACGGAGCGTGCGCGGCCGAACCCGACCAGTCGTGCAACGACCCCAGCAACGTCGACGAGCACGGCCACGGCACGCACGTGGCGTCGACGATCGCCTCGCCGATCAACGGCATCGGTATCGCCGGTGTCGCGCCCAAGGCGACGATCGTGAACCTGCGGGCTGGCCAGGACTCCGGGTA
>DASUEW010000564.1:0-4098 GCA_036274875.1 Ilumatobacteraceae bacterium | reverse complement strand
AAGGCCCAGGACCTGCCGATGGTGATCCGCCAGGCGTTCCACATCGCCACCACGGGCCGGCCGGGTCCGGTGCTCGTGGACGTGCCCAAGGACGTCCTGCAGTTGCCCATGGAGTGGTACTGGCCGACGGACGCCGAGGTGGCCGATTCGCTCCCCGGCTACAAGCCGACCACCAAGGGCAACTCCAAGCAGATCCGCCAGGCGGCCAAGATGATCCTCGAGGCGAAGCGCCCGGTGCTGTACGTCGGCGGCGGCGTGCTCAAGGCCCGGGCGGCCGAGGCGCTGCGCGAGCTGGCCGAGCTCACTCAGATCCACGTGGTCACCACGTTGATGGCCCGCGGTGCGTTCCCCGACGAGCACGAGCTCGCGCTCGGCATGCCGTGCATGCACGGCTGCTACACGGCCGTGACGGCGATGCAGAAGGCGGACCTGCTGGTCGCGCTCGGCGCCCGGTTCGACGACCGGGTCACCGGCAAGGTGTCGGCGTTCGCCCCCGAGGCCAAGATCATCCACGTCGACATCGATCCGGCCGAGCAGGGCAAGGTGCGCCGGCCCGACGTCCCGATCGTCGGCGACTGCAAGTACGTGATCGAGGAGATCGTCAAGGCGATCAACGACCTCCGGCAAGGCGGCGTCGAACAGGCCGACACGTCGGTGTGGAAGAGCCGGGTGTCGGGCTGGCGCGAGCAGTTCCCGCTGACGTACGACGAGAGCGAGCCCGGCGAGGCGTTGAAGCCGCAGTACTGCCTCGAGAAGATTCGCGACGCGGCTCCGGAGGGGACGATCGTCGCCTCCGGCGTGGGGCAGCACCAGATGTGGGCGTCGCAGTACTGGAAGTTCAACGAGCCGTACACGTGGGTCAACTCGGGTGGCCTCGGCACGATGGGGTTCTGCGTGCCGGCGGCGATCGGGGCCAAGGTCGGCCGTCCCGACCGGATCGTGTGGGCGATCGACGGCGACGGTTGCTTCCAGATGACCGCCCAGGAGCTCGTCACCTCCACGATCGAGAAGATCCCGATCAAGGTCGCGATCCTCAACAACAGCCACCTCGGCATGGTCCGCCAGTGGCAGGAGATGTTCTACGACGAGCGCTACAGCGAGGTGCACCTCACCCAGACCTGCCCCGACTACGTCAGGTGGGCGGAGGCGATGGGATGCGTCGGCATTCGTGTCGAGTCACCCGAGGAGGTCGAGCCGGCGCTCGAGAAGGCGAACTCGATCAACGACCAGACCGTGGTGGTCGAGTTCCGCGTCGACTCCGGCGAGATGGTGTTCCCGATGGTCCCCGCCGGCCACAGCAACGACGACCTGATCCTCCACCCCAACCAAAACGAACGAAGGAGTGGCCTGCGATGACGGCGATCAACCCGCACGGCACGTCGCTCAACCACCACATCTTGTCGGTGCTCGTGCAGAACCGGCCGGGCGTGCTCGCTCGCGTGGCGAGCCTGTTCGCGCGGCGCGGCTACAACATCTACTCGCTCGCCGTCGCCCCCGCCGAGGACGAGGACATGAGCCGGATCACGATCGTGGTCGACGTCGACACGTCGCCCCTCGAACAGATCGTCAAGCAGTTGTTCAAGTTGATCGACGTGGTGAAGATCTCCGAGCTCGATCCGCGGCGGTCGGTCGAGCGCGAGCTGCTGCTGGCGACGATCCGCGTCGCGCCCGACAACCGAGCCCAGATCGTCGAGCTCACGAACATCTTCGAGGGCAAGATCCTGGCGGTCGGCGTCGAGGCGATCACGGTGAGCCTCGAGGGCCATCCCGACAAGATCGACGACTTTGAAGAGCTGCTCGGCGGCTATGGCATCGTGGAGCTCCAGCGCACGGGTCGCGTCGCGCTCCCCAAACTCGACCGCGAGGCGCGCTTGCGCGCCGTGAACTCATCGAAAGGAAAGGTGGGCTAGATGGCCGCCAACGTGTACTACGAGGCCGATGCCGATGCCTCACTCATCCGCGGCCGCAAGGTCGCGATCATCGGGTACGGGTCGCAGGGCCACGCCCACGCGCTGAACCTGAAGGAGTCGGGCGTCGACGTCGTCGTCGGGCTGCGCGACGGTTCGTCGTCCGCCGCCAAGGCGGAGTCGCAAGGGCTCACCGTGAAGTCGATCGCCGACGCCGCCGAGTGGGCCGACGTCGTGATGATCCTCGCCCCTGACACCGAGCAGAAGCAGATCTACGACGAGCACATCGCACGGCACATGACTCCGGGCAAGGCGCTCGCGTTCGCGCACGGGTTCAACGTGCGCTTCGGGCGCATCGCCGCGCCGGAGGGTGTCGACGTCATCATGGTCGCCCCCAAGGGCCCTGGCCACCTCGTCCGGCGCACCTACACCGAGGGCGGCGGCGTGCCGTGCCTGATCGCCGTCGATCAGGACGCGACCGGCAACGCCAAGGCGCTGGCCCTGTCGTACGCCGACGCGATCGGCGGCACGCGCGCGGGTGTGATCGAGACGACGTTCCCCGAGGAGACCGAGACCGACCTGTTCGGCGAGCAGGTGGTGCTCTGCGGCGGCCTCACCAGTCTCGTGCAGGCCGGGTTCGAGACGTTGACCGAGGCCGGCTACGCGCCGGAGATGGCGTACTTCGAGTGCCTCCACGAGGTGAAGTTGATCGTCGACCTGATGTACGAGGAGGGCATCGCCGGGATGCGCTACTCGATCTCCGACACCGCCGAGTACGGCGATCTGACGCGCGGCTCGCGCATCGTCACCGACGAGACGAAGGCCGAGATGCGCCGGATCCTCGACGAGATCGTGTCGGGCAAGTTCGCCGACGAGTGGATCGCCGAGAGCGAAGCTGGGCGCCCGAACTACAAGCGGCTGCAGGAAGAGGGCAAGGCCCACCCGATCGAAGAGGTGGGCAGCCACTTGCGGGCGATGATGCCGTGGATCTCGGCCGGCAAGACCAAGGTCGCCGAGGCCAGTTCCGGATGACGAGTTCTGGATGACGGGCTGATCGGCTCGAAACCCCCCGGAACTGTCTGCTTCATCGGTCGCCTGGCTTCGGATGAAGCAGACAGCTCGGGGAGGGTGGGCTCAAACACGAGTTGTCAGGTCGGGATTCCGAGCGCGTAGTGTTCGACCCCTATGAGTGACGACTGGGGATTCGAGACCAAGCAGATCCATGTCGGGGGCGATCCCGACGCCGCAACCGGTGCCAGGGCGGTACCGATCTATCAGACGACGTCGTACCAGTTCCGCGATTCCGACCACGCCGCGAACCTGTTCGCGCTCGGCGAGGTCGGGTTCATCTACACGCGCATCATGAACCCGACCCAGGCCGCGCTCGAAGCGCGCCTCAACGCCCTCGAGGGCGGGTGCACGACCGCGATCGGCATCCCCGGGGCCCTCGCCGTGGCGTCTGGTCAGGCGGCCGAGACGCTCGGCATCCTGACGCTGTGCGAATCTGGTGATCACATGGTGTCGTCGCCGTCGCTCTACGGCGGCACGTACAACCTGTTCCACTACACGCTTCCCAAACTCGGCATCGAGGTCACGTTCGTCGACGATCCGCACGATCTCTCGCAGTGGGAGGCGGCGATCCAGGACAACACCAAGTTGTTCTTCGGCGAGACGATGCCGAACCCCAAGAACGATGTCTTCGACATCGAAGGCGTCAGCGGTGTCGGGCACGCCAACGGCATTCCGTTGATGCTCGACAACACCGTGCCCACCCCGTACCTGATCCGCCCGATCGAATGGGGCTGCGACATCGTCGTGCACAGCCTCACGAAGTTCATCGGCGGTCACGGCACGTCGATCGGCGGTGCGATCATCGATGCTGGCACGTTCGACTACGGGGCGTCCGGCCGGTTCCAGAACTTCATCGATCCCGACCCGAGCTACCACGGACTCGCGTACTGGCCCGCCCTCGGGCACGGTTCCTACATCCTCAAGGCGCGCGTGCAACTCCTGCGCGACATGGGGATGGCGATCTCACCGATGAACTCGTTCCTGTTCCTCCAGGGGCTCGAGACGCTGAGCCTGCGCATGGAGCGCCACAACGCCAACGCCCAGAAGGTGGCCGAGTACCTCGACGCCCACGACCAGGTCGAGCGGGTGCAGTTCGCCGGCCTGGCGTCCTCGCCGTGGC
>DASUEW010000563.1:0-3522 GCA_036274875.1 Ilumatobacteraceae bacterium | reverse complement strand
CTCACCATCGCCGCAGCTGCCGACAGATCCCCGGTCTCGGACCACGACGGGAACTCGAGATCGACCGTCAGGCCGAACTCGAGTGCGAGATCGCAGAGGCGACCGAAACGCTCGATGGCGCGATCTCGATCGGGGTCGTTCAGCTGCCCGAGGACATGCCGCGCCCCGATCGCGGCGGCGGCCTCGAGGACCCCGCGGTCCTGGTCCGGCTCGTCGTCCGGTCCGAGCCGGGCGAGCTCGACGTCGAGCACTTGGAGGCCGGTGTCGGCGAGACACTCGGAGACACGGCGGACCATGTCCGGATCTCCGGCGAGCGGTGTCACGTGCTCGCCGGGCGCCACGGGTGTCAGCCGGATGCTGGCGAAGTCGTAGCCGGCATCGGCTGCGATGCGGATCAGGTCGAGGGGCGTGGTACCGAGCACGGTGAGGTGAGCGAGGGAGAACTTGACGGTCATCGGCGAGTCCGTGCGACATCGAGTCCGTGGGGCATCAGGGGGCCGCGGTGCCGTAGAAGTCCCCGAACAGCTCCTGCTCGGACGGGCGGTCCTCGGCGATCGGGTAGCTGACCCACGTCACGTTCAAGTAGTGCTTGAGGCTGATGTTCTCGTTGGTGACGTTGCCGCCCCAGATCCCGCAGCCCAGGCTCGACGTCATCGGCATGCCGTTGGTGAACGACCCGGCATTCGCCTTCGACTGCGGCTGGCGAACCATGATGCGGCTGACCGGAGCAACGCGGGCGAGGGCGTCGATGTGGTTCTCGTCGTAGGAGAAGATGCCGCACGAGTGTCCCTTGCCGGCGACTTCGTAGATCCGGCGCACCTTGTCCAGCGCGTCGTCGAAGCCGTGGTAACGGAACACGGCCATGAGGGTGGTGAGCTTCTCGCCGGAGAAGCGATGCGCGGGCCCGATCTCGTCCTGCTCGACGATGATGAACGTGCGGTCGTCGGGGATGCTGAAGCCGGCGGCGGCGGCGAGCTTGGGAGCCGGCTGGGCGACGGTGGCGACGATCCGACTCCCGTCGTCGTCCCACATCGCGCGCTCGAGAAGAACCTTCTCGGCGTCGGATGCGACGTAACCCCCTTCGTCTCGAAGCTGGGCGAGCATCGCGTCGTAGATGCGATCGTCGATGAGCAGATTGCCGTCGGCTGAGCAGCCGGAGCCGTAGTCGGACGTCTTCGACAGCCGCGAGTTGTTGGCCGCCTCGGCGATGTCGGCGGTCTCGTCGATGACCATCGTGGAGTTGCCTCCGCCGACACCGAAGGCTGGCTTGCCGGAGCTGTAGGCGGCCTTGACCATCGCCGCGCCACCGGTGGCCAACGTCAGGTCGCAGATGGCCATCAGCTCCTGCGACAGCGGGATCGACGGTTCCTCGACGCACTGGAACACGTCGGCTGGGGCGCCCTCGCGCACCATCACCTCGCGCAGGATCCGGACCACCTCGTTCGTCGTGGCCTTCGTGCGCGGGTGGGCGGAGAAGATCACCGCGTCGCGGGCCTTGATCGCGTAGATGGCGGCGCCAGGTGGTGTGAGCTCGGGGTTGGTCATCGGCACGATGCACGCGATGACGCCGGCGGGCTTGGCGTACTTGATCAAGCCCTTGTCGGGATCCTCCTCGATCACACCGACGCTCCTGGAACGCAGTGCGTCACGCAGGATGCCGTGGATCTTGAAGCGCTTGGCGGCTCGGCCCTCACGGTCGCCGATCCCGCTCTCGTCGACGCTCATGTGGGCCAACCGCAGGAACGTGGTCTCGTTGCCGAGCGCCCAGCCGATGGCCTGGGCGAGCCGGTCGACGCGGGCCTGGTCGTAGTCGGCGATCTCGGCCATCGCGGCTCGCGCCTTGGCCAGCAGGTCGGCGGCGAGGGACTTCTCCGCAGCGGTGATGTCTCGAGCCATGTGTCTCCCTCAGTCGGTCGTGACGTGCGAGCGCTGTTCGCCGGGCGAGTAGATGTCGAGGATGTTCCAGTGGCCCGTGGTGGGCGTGGGGTTGTTCTTCATGGCGACGTCGAGCACGACGGGACGGTCCATCGCGATCGCCTTCGCCAGTGCCGGCCGGAAGCCCTCGGCGGAATCGATCCGGATCCCCTCGGCGCCGTAGGCGCGGGCGACGGCGGCATAGTTCGGGAGCAGCTCCGGGTCGGCACTGTCACCGGGGAACGTGGTGCCGTAGGTCAGACCGAAATGGGCGAGTTGCAGCCCGGCGATCGTGCCGTAAGCGTTGTTGTTCATCACGACCCAGACGATGCCGAGGCCGTGCGTCACCGCCGTGGCGAGCATCGCCGGGTTCTGGCCGAACCCACCGTCGCCGACCAGCGACACCACGGTGCGGTCGGGGGCGGCGAGCTTGGCCCCGATCGCGGCGGACGGACCGAAACCCATCGTCGCGAAGCCACCCGGTGTGAGCACGGTGCCGGGGGTTCGGATCGGGAACTGCTGACCGACGCCGTTCTTGTTCCATCCCACGTCAGTCGTGATGTAGGCGTCGTCGGGCAGCACGCTCCGGGTCTCGGCGAGGATCCGCTCCGGCATCATCGGAAAGGCGTCGCTCGTGGCCATCGGCGCGTTGCTGACGGAGAACGCGGTGCGGAACTCGCTGATGCGCTGGACCACATCGGGGTTGGCGAAACCATCGGGATACCGCTCGCGGGCGACACGATTGAGCACCCTCAGAGCCGCCTTGGCGTCGGCGACGGCGCCGATCTCGGTCGGGAACGCGCGGCTGATCTCGCTCGGCTCGATGTCGATGTGGATCAGCGCGGTGTCGGGGATGTTGAACGTGTAGTCCCGATACCAGGAGCTGCTGTCGGCTTCCTTGAAGCGTGTCCCGATGGCGAGAATGACGTCGGCCGCGAGGCAGGTGTCGTTGACCAGATGCGTTCCCCAGAACCCGGTCATCCCCAGCACCAACGGGTGATCGTCACTGAGCACGCCCTTGCCCATCAGGCTGTGGGCGACCGGGATGCCCATGTGGTCGACGAATCGCTGGAGCTCCTCACTCGCCCTCGACAGCAGCACACCGCCGCCGGCGTAGATGACTGGGCGTCGGGCCTCGGCGAGGCGGGTGACGATGGCGTTTGCCGTCTCGTGATCGAGCGATGGCTGGTGCAGAGTCTTGGTGCCGTGGTCGAGGCGGGCGAACAGCACCGGGTCGACGGGCTGCGAGAAGACGTCCATCGGCACATCGACGAGCACTGGTCCGGGCTGGCCGTTCTCGGCGAGCAGGAACGCCTTCTCGATGACCTCGGGGAGGAGGTCAGCTCTGTCGACACGCCAAGCCCGCTTCACGAATGGTCGGTAGATCTCGAACTGCGAGCCATCGGCGTGCAGGTTGACCTCCTGATGGGGATGCCGGCCGTAGTAGTGCGAGGGCACGTCGCCGGCGATCACCACCATCGGGATGCAATCGAGGGCGGCGTTGGCCACGCCGGTGGCTGCGTTCGTGAGACCGGGGCTGAGGTGGCTGAGAACGACCGACGCCCGTCCGGTGACGCGCGCATAGCCATCGGCGGCGTGCGCGGCGAC
>DASUEW010000562.1:0-3974 GCA_036274875.1 Ilumatobacteraceae bacterium | reverse complement strand
CTGGTCGCCGCCGATCTCGGTGAGCCCACGTGACTCGATCAGCACCGACGCCGTGGGGTTCCCGGCCTCGTCGATGAACACCGACTCCTCGGGGAGTGCGAGGTGCACGGTTGCTGCCGCCACGCCGTCCATCGCCTGCAGTGTGTTCGAGAGCTCGCCTTCGAGCGCCCGCTGGTAGTCGATGCGCTGCCGGAACTCCGACGTGGTGATCCCCTGCTTGTCGAGCAGCGCGTAGCCGTCGTTCGACGACGGCAGGCCACTGCCCGACATCGCCACCCGCAGGTCGTACACGTCCGCCGACGGCACCAGGATCGTGTGGCCGGCGTCGGTGAGGTCGTACGCCACACCGCGACCGGCCAGCTCGTCGACGATGGCCGATGCGTCGGTCGCGTCGAGATCGGTGTAGAGCGGGCTCATCTTGGTCTGCGGGCTCAAGTTCGTGAGCACGAACGCACCGACGACGATTGTCATCACGGTGGCCCCGAGGCCGACCTTCTGGCCGGGCGTGAGCTTTCCAAACGTGTCGCGGGCTCGGCGGACATTCTGACGCATGTCGTTGCCGGCCATGTCAGACCTGCATGCGCATGATGTCGTTGAACGCCTCGACGGCCTTGTTGCGGACGTTGACCACGAGCTCGGTCATCAGCTGCGCCTCGGTCGTGGCGATCACCATGTCCTGCACCGCCTGGAGGTCGCCCGTGGCGGCCTGCAGCGAGAGATCGTCGGCGACTTGGTGCACCTTGGCGAGCTCGTCGAGCGCGCTCGTCAGGCTGTTGGCGAAGTCCACACCGGACGCCGCGCCGGCGCCGGCGGCGCCGGCGGCGCCCGTCATGTTGCCCGCCTGCAGCAGGCCGCTCACCGAGATGGGAGGGATCGAGAGGATGGCCATGTCGTCAGCGTCCGATCGAGAGGATTGTCTCGTACGCGGTCTTGGCGTGCTTGAACGTGGCGACGTTGGCCTGGTAGCCGCGCTGGGCGAGCTGCATGTAGACCATCTGGTCGGTGAGGTCGACGTTGGCCCGTCGCACCATCCCGTTCTCGTCGGCGAGCGCATTGTTCGGTTCGTAGGTGACCCGGCCCTCCGGATCGCCGAACTCGACGCCGGACACGCGGGCACCGGCACCGGCGCCGCTGGCGTCGACCATCGGCTCGACGAGCACGAAGCGCTCGCGGAACGCAGGCTGGTCGGTGGAGACCACGTTGTTGATGTTGGCGACGTTGTCGGCCACCGCGTTCAACCAGGTCTTGTAGACACCCATACCCGACGTGGACACGCCGAGTGTGCCGAAGACGTTCGACATCACGTTGTTCCTCTATTCCTTGAATCGTTCATGTGGTTGGTCATTGCCCGCTGATCGCGGTGCGCAAGAGCGCGTACTTGGCGTTCAGCGCCTGGACGGTCAGTTGCTGGCGGAGCGCGTTCTCTTCGCCCGCCATCAGCTCGAAGTCGATGTTGACGTTGTTGCCGTTGATGCGTGTCGCGGCGAGCGACGTGCGGGTCTCGATCTGGGCTTCGTTGCCGTCGCCGCGGGCGAGGGCGGCCCGCAGGCTCGTCTCGAAGTCGACCTGAGCGGCGTGGTAGCCGGGCGTCTCGATGTTGGCGACGTTGGCGGTGATCGCCCGGCCCCTGGCGTCGAGCCCGTTGAGGGCCAAGTGGAGTGCGTTGGTCACTCCGTCGGAGATGGGGGAGATGCTCACCTTGGCGCCCCCGCCATGGATGTTGTGGTCACGCAACCAACTGTCCCGGCTCCGGACTTTCCGCAAGGAGGTCGTCAGGGGAAAAGCAGGGCGCGCATCCGCTCGAGCGCGGAGCTGATCTGAGCGTCGATCCGCAGTGGCCCGACGGCCAGCGCGCATGCACCGCGGTCGATCGCCGCGTCGGCGACGACCTCCACCGAACGGACGCCGCCGAACCAGTCGGGAGCTGCGGTTCGTGCGGTCTCGAGGTCGAGTGGGTGCACCCGCACGAGCACCGGACCACGGTCGGGCAACAACGCGGCCGACCGCCGAACCGAGTCGCCGACCGGGTCGGCGGCGACGGCCACCTCGTGGCCGACAATGGCCTCGGCGAGCCCGACGGCGAGCGTGCGCGCCTGGGCCTCCACGTCACGAAGCGTCACGGCGTCCCTCGCCGCGAGGTCGGCGCCTGCTGCATCGAGCGACGAAAGGATCGCGTCGAGCCGCAGGCAACGGGCTTCGTACTCGGCGATCGTCGCTGCCACCTCGGCGCGCGCCGATTCCAAGCCGTCGCGGCGCGCGTCGTCGTAGATCTTGGCGACGCCTGACCGCACCTCCTGCTCGCGTTGCTGGCGCGCCAGCGTGGTCGGCGGCAGTGCCGGCGGCACGAACGCGATGGCCGCGGCGCTCGCCATCATCGGCTCCCGGTGCGACGCGGGTCGTATCCGAACGTGCCGCCCGTGTCGGGCACCTCGTTGATCCAGTCGGTGATGATCTGAGCGAGCTGGTCCGGGTTGTTGGCGACGAGGTCGTCCACGAGGTAGCGGACCTGATCAAGCGTCACACTGCTCGTGAGAGCCTTTGGCGCGGCGACGCTCGCCCGGGCCGGACCGGCGGGGAGTGCGATCGGCTCACGCGTCGTGAACGGCACGCGCTGTGCGGTGGCTGCGGCCGATGCGCGCGCCCTGGCCCCCGCCACGACCGCTTCGGGTGTGCGAACTAGCGTCGCGGCGGCCGGCTCCGAGCGCATCCAACGCGGCCGGCGCCACCCGTTGCCGGACAGGATCGTGGCCACGTTGATGATCGACACGACGATCCCGGCCGCGAGGAACACGGTCAGCACGACGGTTGTCATGGAGGCCTCACAGCGCTCGATCGAGCACCGACACGGTGGTCGATGTCGATCGGCGGGCGATGGAGTTGCCGGCACGCGGCCGTTCGAGCCGGTCGAGGAGACCGTCGTGCTGGGCGAGAACCGTCAGCGTCGCGGCGTGAAGCGATTCGATCAGGGCGCGAAGGCTGACGGGCGATGGCGGGAGGCCGGCCGGCACGGCGAAGGGCGCCGGCGGTTGTGCATCGGGCTCGCCGCTCGACACCGCGTGGAGGTAGGCGCTCTGAGCCTCGAGCGTCTTGGCGTACGCCTCGAGGACGTTGTTCCACTCGGCGACGCTGCTCGGAGCCGCGGAGTCGTGCTCGCGGTCAGGCCCCTCCACGTTCATCACGCCCGCAGCGACAAGCGCCCGGCGGGGCCGTCTGCGAGCGCCGATGGAAGGCTCGGGGGCAAGGGGATCGTCGGGCTCGTGGACGTGCTGGCGGCCGCCTGGCGGAACGAGTCGCCGAGCTCGGCGAGCAGGTTGCGGGCCTCGGTGGCGGGTGCCGCGCGCTTGGTCATGTTGGCCTCCGTCAGTCGCACGATCACGTAGCGGTAGATGGCGGCGAGCGCCGGGCCGTGTTCCCACGCGTCGACGTCGAGCATGCCGTCGAGCTCGTGAACGAGCTCCTGGGCGTGGCACAGCAGTTGGTGCACCTCGGCCAGGTTGCCGTCGGTGAGCGCCGAGAGCGCGCCGGCGATGTCGCGGTCGAGACGGTCGTAGGCCATCACGACGATCTTCGGGGCAGACGCGGTGTCGAGCCCGCCGGTCGTGAATCGTTCCCGGAGCGCCTGGCTGTTGGTCATGGTGTGTCTACTTCCGTGCGGCAGGGTTGCTTCGACGACGGTCCGGAAAGGGTCGTCGCCGTCCAGCAACCGCACCTTGTTGACTTCACTCACGACGCGCGCCCGAAGGCGAGCTATGGGCGCAGTGTTCGTCGGATGTCCTTCATCATCAGCACGAGGTGCAGATCATCAGTGGGGCTCGGCTCGAACTCGGGGACGAGGTGGAGGTAGAAGTCGCGGGCCTGGACTGATTCGGCGTGGACGAGCAGTCCTCGGCACCCGATGTCGTCCGACAACTCCATCAGCCGGGCGAACGCGTCTTGCAGCAGCGCCGCCCCCAGTCCATGCCCCTCGTGTGCGG
>DASUEW010000561.1:0-2855 GCA_036274875.1 Ilumatobacteraceae bacterium | reverse complement strand
CCGATGTGACTGTCGGCAAACTGATGGATCCCGACCCGCCCGTGATCACACACGGCGTCGACGAGGAGGTGGCGGCGTGGAAGGCCGTGCGTCACCGCGAGAGCACGCTCGCGGTGGTCGATGGTGAGGGGCGATTCGTCGGGCTCATCCCACCGCGCCGGATCGTGGAAGTCCTCCTGTCCGACCACGACGAAGACCTGGCCCGCCTCGGCGGATATCTGGCGAGCACGTCCTCGGCGCGGCACGCGATCGAGGAATCGCTCGTGCTCCGCCTGGGTCACCGCCTCCCGTGGCTCCTCGTCGGCCTGGCGGGCGCGATCCTTGCCGCTGGCGTCGTCGGCGCATTCGACGAAACGCTCAGCCGTGACGTGCTGATCGCCTACTTCGTCCCTGGCATCGTCTACATGGCCGACGCCGTCGGTACGCAGACCGAGGCACTCGTCATCCGCGGGCTCTCCGTCGGTGTGGCGATCGGACAGATCGTCCTTCGCGAACTGCTCACCGGACTGCTCGTCGGAGCCATCCTGGCATCGGCTTTTCTGCCGGTCGGGCTCATCGTGTGGGATCGAGGTGACGTCGCGGTCGCGGTCGCCATCGCCATCATGGCCGCGTGCGCTACTGCCACCGTGGTGGCCATGTCGCTGCCGTGGCTACTGCATCGCCTCGGACGGGACCCGGCGTTCGGGTCGGGTCCGCTCGCCACGGTGATCCAGGACCTGCTCTCGCTCGTCATCTACTTCGCCGTCGTGTCGCTCCTGGTCGACTGAGTCTTCGCCGGAGCACCCGGCGGAGCTCAGGCGATCACGCGCCCACACCGACCCGTCGCCCATTCGGGAAACCCCCGAGCAAGTCCTTGGCGATGTGCGTGATCTGCATCTCGTCGGTGCCGCCGTAGATCTGGAGGGCCTTGGCGTCGCGTGCGAGTTGCTCGATGCCGAACTCGGCCATGTAGCCGTTTCCGCCGAACAACTGCACGGCTTCCAGGGCGACCTCGGTCGCGGCGCGAGACGAGTACAGCTTCATGGCCGAAGCCTCGGCGAGGGTGAGCGGTCGGTTGTCGTTGATCGCCTCGATGTGCCGGAACACGAGGTTCGACACGTTGAGGCGGGCGATCTCCATCCTCGCCAGCTTGTCCTGGATCAGCTGGAACTCACCGATCGGGCGGCCGAACTGGACCCGGTCGTTGGCGTAGGCGACGCACAGTGACAGGCAACGGTCGATGATGCCCAGCGCCATGGCGGCCACCGCCGCGCGTTCCGTGGCGAACGTTCCCTTGGCGCCGTGCCTGGCGTCGGTCGGCGCGTCCTCGGTCTCGCCGATCAGCCGGTCGACACCGGCCCGGAGATCGCTGACGAAGATCTCGCCGGTGGGCGACGAGTGCATGCCCATCTTGCGCAACGGCCGGGATTGTTCGAGACCAGGCATGCCGCTGTCGAGGACGAACGAGACGATCTTGCGTTCCTCGAGCGGGCTGCCGTCGTCGAGCTTGCAGATGAACACGATCGTGTCGGCGTACGGACCGTTGGTGATGAACGTCTTGGACCCGTTCAGGATGTAGTCGTCGCCGTCGCGGCGGGCGCTGGCTCGCATCGCGCCGAACGCATCCGAGCCGGCGCCCGGTTCGGTGAGGGCCCAGGCCCCGATCCGATCCAGGGTGAGCAGGTCGGGAACCCACCGCTCCCGCTGGCGGAGCGTGCCACGGCTGTCGATCGCGGAGGCGGTGAGGCCCGCCGAGACCCCGAGCGCGGTCACCATGCCCGGGCAGTGGCGGGAGAGCTCGATCAGCAAGATGAGCATCAGCGCCGGGTCGAACCCCGACACCGAGGAATCCGTGACAGTCTCCGTGAGCGCCTCTGGCAGAACCTCGCCGGACGTCGTGCCCATCGCCGCGTCGCGTTCGAGACGCTTCTTGAAGCTGTCGCGAGCCATCTCGTCGATGCCGAACGATGCGAACATCTTGCGGAGGACGCCGTACGGAGCGAGATCACCGTGCTCGAGCTCGTCGCGCAGGGGAACGATCTCCTTCTCGACGAAGGAGCGGATCGCATCGCGCAGCATCTTGTGTTCGTCGGTCCAGTCGAGCACGGTTCTCCTTTCGGCCGCTGCCGTGGCGCCGCGGCAACATCGAGCTGATCGTGGGTCAGCCCTCGCGACGGTCGATGACGAGGGCGGCGTTGTAGCCGCCCATGCCGATCGACGATTTCAGCGTGGGCCCAGGTGTTCGTGGCGTGACGCCGTCGAGCACGCGGGGATGGGCGTTGGCGACGAGCGCGGGAGCGGGGATCTCGCCTCGCTCGTAGGTCAACGCGGCGATGGCCGTCTCGAGGGCGCCGCCTGCTCCGAGACCGTGGCCGGTGAGCATCTTTGTCGAGTACATCTTGGTGCTGGCCGGGAACAGCGCGTCCGCCACGCCGGCCTCCACGGTGTCGTTGAGGAGGGTGCCGCTGCCGTGGGCGTTGACGTAGGCGACGTCGCCTGGTTCGACCTCGGCGTCGGTCATGGCCTGCGTCCACGCCGCCGCCACCTGCAACCCGTCGGGCTTGATGGCGATGGGGTGGAACGCATCGTGGGTGAGCGCACCGCCCAACACCTGGACGTAGCTCTCCACGTCGCGCTGGCCCGTCACGACGATCGCCACCGACGCCTCCCCGGCCAGGAATCCCTGGCTGCCCTCCTGGAAGGGGCGGCAGGCCTGCTCGGGTGGGCCCACGGTCGCCAGCACACCGAGCGAACCCATGCCCCAGGCGTTCTCAGCCGTGACCGACAGATCGGTGCCACTGACCACCACGTCGGTGGCGAACCCGCTGGCCAGCCACTGCCGAGCCAGGATGACCCCCAGCGCGCCGGAAGCGCAT
>DASUEW010000560.1:0-5244 GCA_036274875.1 Ilumatobacteraceae bacterium | reverse complement strand
GACGCATCCGACGCGTCCGCATCGTCGTCGGTCAAGGGCACGACAGCGATTCCGTCGACGCCTCTGCCGACTCTGCCTGATTGACTCGGCTCTGTTTGATTGAGCCGGCTCTGAGCCCAGTCGATCTGGGCTGCCGCCGTTCGCGGGTGCCGAAAAATGCTGCAGCCCAGGAGCGGGGGAACGTCCGCCGCACGAGCCGGCGACCAAACGTGCACCGCACCGGTGTGGGGTGAGCCGGCTCAATCAAACTACGGTGCGCCCCCATGCAGATCTCGCTGGATGGAAAGGTCGCACTCGTCACCGGCGCGTCGAAGGGGATCGGCAAGGCGATCGCCGCGTCCTTGGCCGCCGCCGGCGCCAAGGTGATGCTGTCGTCGCGCAAGCAGGACCAGCTCGAGGCGGCAGCGTCGGAGATGTCGGGCGAGACAGCCGTGTTCGCCGCCAACGCCGGTGATCTCGAGGCCGCAGCGGCGTGTGTCGACGCCACGATCGACCAGTTCGGTGGACTCGACATCCTGGTGAACAACGCCGCCACCAATCCCTACTACGGGGCCGTCCTCGACGTCGACGTTGCCCGCTACGACAAGACGTTCGACGTCAACCTGCGGGGACCGGTCTTCTGGTGCCAGGCGGCGTACCACCGGGCGTTTGCCAACAAACCGGGCGTCATCATCAACATCGCGTCGGTGGGCGGACTTCGTGCGGAGTTCGGCCTCGGCGTGTACAACGTGACCAAAGCGGCACTGATCCACCTGACCCGCCAGCTGGCCGGCGAGATCGGCCCCACGCGTGTCGTCGGCATCGCGCCCGGCCTGGTGCAGACCGACTTCGCAGCCTTTCTCGTCGAGAACTTTGGCGACGACCTCGCCAAGGCGCTCCCGCTGAAGCGACTCGGCGAGCCACAGGACATCGCCAACCTGGCAGTGTTCCTCGCCTCCGACCTGGCGAGCTGGATCACCGGCGAGACCTACGTGATCGATGGTGGCGCGGGCGTGAGATCGCGCGCGTGATCGACCATGTCGACGTCGTGCGTGCCGCGTAAGAGCGGCGGGGCGAGCAGCGCCAGCGCGGCGAGCGTGATCGCACCGGCGGCGATGTACGGCACGCGCAGGTTCGTCGCATAGGCGAGCTGACCCCCCACCAGCGCTCCGAACGCCCCCGCGCCGGTGCCGATCCACCGGTACACGCTGTTGACGCGCCCGAACTGCGCCGGTTCGATCAGCCGCTGGCGGATCGTCACGGTGACGACGTTCCACATCGTGATCGAAGCGCCGAGCACGAACCCGACGACGGCGACGACGGCGGTGACCGGGACGGCGCCGAGCATCATCTGTGTGACACCGAACGCGAGGTACGGCACGATGATCGACCAACGTGTCCCGAGGCGGGCGATCATGCGGTGTCCGAACACCCCTGCGCCGGCAGCGCCCAGTGCAGTTGCGACGAGCAGCAACCCGTAGCCGAACCCCGTCACCCCGAGCTCACGGTCGGCGTACTTCACGAAGATGCCGTGGCCGAACATCAGCCCGAAGTTGGTGACGGTGAGCATGATCGCCAGCAGGCGCAGGAGCCGGTCGTCCCAGAGTGAGCGCAACGCCGAGCCGATGCTGGCGCCGAGCTCGCTGACGTCCAGCGGGCGCGATCTGCGTTCGACCCTGATCGAGGCGATGAGGACCGCGGCGATCGCGAACGATGCCGCGTTCACCGCGAACGGAAGCGCGTGTCCCCTGTCGAACAGGAACGCACCGACCGAAAGTCCCAGGATGCTGCCCGCGACGACCTCGACCGCGAAGAGGTAGCCGTTCGCGCGCGGGAGGTCGGCGCTGCTGACGAGCGTCGGGAGGAACGCCTGTGCACTGCTGTCGAACACCACCTCGCAGGTCCCGACACCGACCAGCAGCGACATCAGCACGACGACGGTGATGGAGTCGGCACCGGCAGTCACGGCGATGACACCGAACAGGCCGACGCGGACGACGTTGGCGACGACCATCAGAATCCGACGGTCGGCGTGATCGACGAGCACCCCGACGGGGAGGGCGAGGACGAGCCAGGGGACGAGCGTGACGAACGCCGTCAGTGACAACAGTCGTTCGTCGTCGGTGAGCGAGTAGGCGAGCAGCGGGAGCGCGGCGAAGTTGATCCCATCGCCGAGGTTGGACACGGCGGTCGCCCACCATTGTCGCCAGAACCGGTTGGGGAGGGAGGTGGTGAGGTCCGGCGGCCTCACGGGCCCCCGGGGTGGGGGGCGGTCCTCTGACCCGCGTCGATCATGCTGATCACTCGCCGACAGGGTCCCACGGATACTTCACGATATCGGGGGGTTCGACTTTGTGCGGACGATCTTGCCGAGCGTCGTGCGCGGCACCTCGTCGACCAGCACGAGCTCGCGGGGCGCGTTGTAGGCGGGCAGCGATGCCTTCACGTGGTCGCGGAGGTCATCGAGCGAGGGGGGATCGTCGGCGGCGACCACGTACGCAACGACCACTTCGCCCCATTCGGCGTCGGGGCGTCCGGCGATCGCGACGTCGTGGACGGCGGGGTGCCGGGACAGCACCGCCTCGACGGCTTGCGGCCAGACGTTTTCCCCCCCGGTGATGATCAGCTCACCGATCCGGCCGTCGACGACGAGCTGACCGTCGGCTTCCAGGCGGCCCCCGTCGCCAGTGGCGAACCATCCGTCGACGAGCGGCGATGTCCCGTCGCGGTAGCAACGGAGCAGCATCGGGCATCGGACGTGCACCTCGCCGGAGACGATGCGCAATTCGACCCCGTCGAGTGGGACGCCGTCGTAGACGACTCCGCTGCCGGTCTCGGTCATGCCGTAGGTCGTCACCACGTTCGGAGGGAGCCCACTCGGCGGCCTGGCGCCCCCGAGCAGGATCTTCCTGAAGCGCGACGCGTCGATGCGATGCAATGCCGGCGACACCAGCGACACGAGCGTCGCGCCCGACCGTTCGACGGCATCGACGTCGAAGCCGGCGACAACGGTCAGGCGGGTACCTGTGTGGAGGGCGCGCGTGACGACCGAGAGGCCACCCACGTGGCTGAGTGGCAGGCACGCCAACCAGTGGTCGTCGGTGGCCACCTCGAGCCGCGCCGACGACGCGATCGCCGAGGCGGTGACAGCCTCGTGCGTCAGCACCACCCCCTTCGGGAGCCCCGTCGTACCGCTCGTGACGACCACGAGCGCGTCCCGCTCATCCGTCGGGAGCCCACCTGCCAGCGGGCTCTCGTCACCACCCGCGTCGATGACGCTGCTCGGCCGCATCGCGTCGATCAGCTCCGCCCGGGCCGGCTGGGGGATGCGCTGGTCGACGGGGAGCGCTGTGTCTCCCCGGTCCCACACCGCACGCAACGCGTCGACGAACGCCGGGCCGCCAGGGAGGTCGAGGGCGACGAGACGGCGGGCCACGCGTCGTCAGGTCGTGACCGGGTCGATCGGCGTCAAGCGGCCGACCGCGGCCTCGATCTCGGCCGCGACGGTGAGGCACCGGAGATCGGTGTAGCGGTCGCCCATGACCTGGATTCCGACGGGAAGTCCGTCGGCGACGCCACCCGGCACGACGGCGGCCGGGAGGCCGAGGATGTTGGCCGCTAGCACCGGGCGGAGCGTGTCGAGCATCGCCCCGGTCGCGCTGGCGTCGATGTCGTGGCCGTGGGCGAACGCGGGATGGGCCCACGTGGGTGACAGCATGATCGGGTGGTCGGCGAAGAACGCCGACCACATTCGCATCGCGCGGAAGCGTTGCACCTGGAAGCCGAGGATCTCGTCGACACCGAGCGCCGGCACCGTAAGGTCGAAGTTGGCGAGCACCGCGCGTCCGTCGTCGCCGACGACGGCATCGAGCAGCGGTCGCTGCGCGCGCAGATCGATGATCAGCGACATCGCCCAGAGCTGGAGCACGTCCTCGTAGTCGGGTGGGACGGCTTCGACGACGTCGTGGCCGGCGTCGCTCAAGATGTCGGCGACCCGACGCACGGTCGAGGAGATTCCGGTGTCGGTCGTTCCGCCCGGGGGGTCGGCGAGCACCGCGACGCGCAGCCGCTCGCCTGGTTCGGCATCGGTGAGCTGCACCGGGAGGCTGCGTGGGTCGCGCACGTCCGGCCCGGCGACGATCCCGAGCCCGGCCCGCACGTCGGCGACGTGGCGCGCCATCGGTCCCTCGACCAGCATCTGCTGCTGGGCCAGCATCATGTCCTCGGGCGGGATCACCGTCGCCATCGGCACGACACCCGCCGATGGCTTGATCGCGGCGATCCCGCAGCAGTGGGCCGGGTTCCTCAGCGATCCGCCGATGTCGTTGCCGAGCCCGATCGGGCTCATGCCCGACGCCAGGGCTGCCGCTTCGCCCCCGCTCGAGCCACCGGCCGTCACGTGCGGGTTCCACGGGTTCGACGTGAGTCCGTGAAGCGAGGAGTGGGTGTGGATGCGGAGCCCGAGGTCAGGGAGGTTGGTGCGGGCGAACGGGATGGCTCCGGCCGCGCGCATGCGGGCGACGGTCGGTGCGTCGACAGCGGCCACCGCGTGGGCGAGGGCGCCGACGCCCTGGGTGGTCGGTGTCCCGGCGACGTCGATGTTCTCCTTCACGGTGCACGGCACGCCGTGGAGCGGACCGAGATCACATCCTTCGGCGACGGCGCGATCAGCGGCGTCAGCTGCGGCCAACGCCTCGTCGGCGAGCAGCCGCACGATTGCGTTGAGGTGGGCATTGACCTTGTCGACGCGCACCAGGTGGGCCTCGACGACCTCACGACTGGAGACACCGCCCTCACGGATCAGCCCGGCCAGCTCCAACGCTCCCATTTGCCACAGTTCGCTCATCACCCCATCATGTCGCAGTTGTGGAACGGTCATTGCAGCGCTGGCTGATCGGTGCCCGGCCGCGCACGCTGCCGGCCGCCGTCGTGCCCGTGCTCGTCGGCGCCGCGTGTGCGGTTGGTGAGGGCGGGATCGTGTGGTGGCGCGTCGGCGCCGCGCTCGTCGTCTCGCTGGCCCTCCAGGTGGGTGTCAACTTCGCCAACGACTACAGCGACGGTGTCAGGGGAACAGACACGTCACGCGTCGGTCCGGTGCGACTCGTCGCGTCAGGCATGGCGAGCGCGCTCGAGGTCAAGCGTGCCGCTGTGGTCGTGTTCGGGGTCGCGGCGCTCGTGGGTCTGGCATTGGCGGTTGCCACGACGTGGTGGTTGCTGGTCGTGGGTGTCGCGTGCATCGCCGCCGCGTGGGGATACACCGGTGGG
>DASUEW010000559.1:0-2324 GCA_036274875.1 Ilumatobacteraceae bacterium | reverse complement strand
GACGTCACCGTCAACGGCGATGACCTCGACGAGGGCGAGTGGGAGGACTTCTTCCTGTCCCTCGACAGCCCGGTGAACGCCGACTTCGGATTCGGCGGCATGTTCTCGTCTGCCAGGGGCCGGATCCTCGACGACGACGATCCGGGTCCGGGTAGTGTCCGCTTTGAGCTCAGCGCCGATACGGTGTCCGAAGGCGCCGGCACGGCGACGATCCATGTGCTGCGACAGGGTGCCGGTACTGGCGCTGTCTCGGTGCGCGTCGACGCGACCGGCGGTACCGCCGTGCAGGGAACTGACTACACCTTCTCGTCAACGGTCGTCAGTTGGGCTGACGGCGTGGTCGGTCTGAAGGACATCACGATCTCGATCAACCAGGACCCCGACGTGGAAGGCGACGAGACGATAGACCTGTCCCTGAGCCAGGCAACAGGCGGCGCAACGATCGTCGAGCCGTCGACGATGACGCTGACGATCGACGACGACGACGCCAACCCGCCACCGGTCGTCGATGCCGGGGCGGATCTGACCGGCTTCGCCGAGGGCGAGAGCGTCCAGCTGGCCGGTAGCGCCACCGACAGCGAGCCGCTGACGATCCTGTGGACCGCCGCGCCCGGCCTCGACGTGGATGCTCTGGCGGACTGCTCGTTCGTCAATGCGACCGATCCGGCCACATCGGTCTCGTGCACCGACGACGGCACATGGACCCTGACCCTCACCGCCGACGATGGGTCGAACGATCCCGTCGCTGACTCGCTGACCCTGACCCTCACCAACGCCGACCCGACGGTCGCGATCACCGCGCCGGCCCAGGACGCGGTATTCGCTGTCGGCGCCAGCGTCGATCTCTCGGCCACGCTCGACGACCCGGGCGGCAACGACCGGCTCGACTGCTCGATCGACTGGGGCGATGGTCCGGCCGAAGCCGGCACGATCGCGCTCGGCGTCTGCACCGGCAGCCACACCTATGCCGCGCCCGGTCCGTACACGATCACGATCACCGCGACCGACGACGACGGCGGCTCCGGTTCCGACACGGTCGGCATCACGGTCGAGGCGGCCCCGGCGGCGAACCATCGGCCGTACGCGGTCGACGACAAGGCGTCGGCCCACGGGACTGGCCCGAGCTTCATCGGGGTCCTCCTGAACGACACCGACATCGACGGTGACGCCCTCGAGATCGTCGCCTTCGACGACCGGGCTGGCAGGGTGGACTGTGGCGCCGGCGCGTGCACGTATACGGGCATCAGCGGATTCGACGGGACGGATTCGTTCACCTACACGGTGAGCGACGGCCAAGGTGGGACCGCCAGGGCGACTGTGCGCGTGCGCGTTCGTCCAAATCGGCCGCCCACAGCGCTCGACGATATCGCGGATGCCCACGGCACGGGCCAGCGGATCGTCCCCGTTCTGTTCAACGATTCCGACCCAGAGCGGGATCAACTCACCCCCCACGTGGTCGGACCCGGGCCGCTCAACGGGACCGCCGGGTGCGACCTGTCAGGCTGCTTCTATTCGGCCGATGCCGGCTACACAGGCATCGATACATTCGACTACGAGATCGACGACGGCCACGACGGCACCGCAACCGCGACAGTCACTGTGACCGTCCTGGCGAACCGAGGACCGACCGCCGTCGACGACGCGGCGATCGCGCACGGAATCGGCGGACTCGAGATCGGGGTCCTGGGCAACGACCGCGACAACGAGGGGGACGCGCTGACGGTCGGCAGTTTCACGCAGCCAGCGCCCGGTCTCGGCAGCGTCACCTGCGGCAGTAGCTGCACCTACACGCCGCCCGCAATCCCGCCCAGCGGCGCCGGCGCCTACCCGTTCACGGCCACCTTCACCTATGTTGCGGATGACCAGCACGGTGGCACGGACACGGCCGTGGTCAGTGTCACCGTACGCTCGAACACCAATCCACGAGCCAGGGACGACCGGATGTCCGCCCCGGGCCTCGGGCCGGGTCTCGCATCGATCGGCACCGTGGCGCCACTGCCCAACGACGAGGATCCCGACGGCGACGAACTGATCATCGAGTCCTGGACCGACGGCACCAACGGGAGCGTCGTCTGCCTGCCTCCGAACCAGAACTCGCCGTGGCGCTGCAACTACACGCCGAAGCCCGGTTACGTCGGGCCCGATACCTTCACCTATACCGTCTATGACGGCCACGGCGGACCGGGTACGACAAGCGGAAACGCCACTGCGACCGTCACGGTCACGGTCGCCGAGAATCACCCACCGGACGCGCGCGACGATGAGGTGGTCGCCCATGGCGTGACCGAGGAACCGCTGTTCCTGCTCTCGAACGACGACGACCC
>DASUEW010000558.1:0-2670 GCA_036274875.1 Ilumatobacteraceae bacterium | reverse complement strand
GTGCGCCCCGTCTCCAGGTGCACCTCGAGCAGCGACGCGGAGGGGAAGGCCTCGAGCGTCTCGTAGTGGGTCACGGAGTGCTTGCCGCCCTCGACCACGGCGAACTTCCAGTCCGACCGGGGGTGGCGCCCGATGGGACCTTCGATCGTGCCGCTGAGCGGGTCGGGGTGGCCCTGCACGACGGCGTGGTAAATCTTCTCCACCTCGCGGTCGTGGAAGGCGCGCTTGAGCGCGGTGTACGCGGCCTCTGACTTGGCCACGACCATGAGCCCGCTGGTGCCGACGTCGAGCCGGTGCACGATGCCGGCGCGCTCGGCGGCGCCGGAGGTCGCGATCCGGTAGCCGGCTGCGGAGAGCGCGCCGAGCACGGTGGGCCCGGTCCAGCCGACGCTCGGGTGCGCGGCGACGCCGACGGGCTTGTTCACGACGACGATGCTCTCGTCGTCGTGCACGATCGTCAGGTCAGGCACCGGGATCGGCACGACCCGCACCTCTTCCTTCGGCTGCCAGCTCACCTCGAGCCAGCCACCGGCGCGCAACCGGTCGGACTTGCCGACGGTGACGCCATCGAGGGTGACGCCGCCGCCCTCGGCGACCTCGGCAGCGAAGCTGCGCGAGAAACCGAGGAGGCGGGCGATGCCGGCGTCGACGCGAACGCCGTCGAGTCCGTCTGGAAGGGGAAGGGAACGGGTTTCCATGACGGTGACTACGGTGCACTCTCTGTGGGAGCCGGACCGACGAGGCCGTCGGCGGTGGGATCCGCCTGGGCCGTGGTACCGGCGCCGGGCGTGTCGGTGCCCTCCGCCGGCGTGCGAACGCCGTCCAGGCCGATGCCGCGGATGGTCAGGATCATGAAGATGCCCATGCTCACGACGATGGACATGTCCGCGACGTTGTAGATGGCCGGGATCAGCCACGGCGTCGAGATGAAGTCGACGACGTGTCCGACGCCGAAGCCCGGCTCGCGGAGGAGCCGGTCGGTCAGGTTGCCCAGCACGCCGCCGAGCAGCAGTCCGAAGACCACCGACCAGGCGACGGAGCGGATCCGGCCGGCGAACCAGACGATGAAGACGACAACGCCGGTCGCGATGATGGAGAAAATCCAGGTCATCCCGCTGGCCAGGGAGAATGCAGCGCCCGGGTTCCGGACGAAGTGCAGGTGCAGCACATCGTCCAGAACCCGGACTACATCACCCTCGGTCAGGCTGTCGACAACGAGGAACTTACTGATTTGATCAAGCGCAAATACGCCCAGCGCGACAACGGCCAGGACGATCAGCGCGCGGAAGCTGACCTTCGCTGTGGAGCTACGCGCCAAAGCCCTGGAAGCTCGACTTCGGTGCATTGCCGGAGTCGCTGCCGACGCCGACGCCCACCGGGGAGGTGGAGTCCAGGTCGCGCAGCTGGCCCTCGATGTAGCTCTTCAGCTTCTGGCGGTACTCCCGCTCGAAGGTGCGCAGCTCTTCGATCTTGCGCTCGAGCGTCGAACGCTCCTTCTCGAGGGTGTTGATCTGGTCGCGCTGCTTCGCCTCGGACTCCGCGATCACGCGGGCGGCCGTTGCGTGGCCCTCTGCGATCAACGCATCGCGCTTCTCGGCGCCTTCCTTGACGTGCTCCTCGTGCAGGCGACGTGCCAGCTGGAGGAGGTTGGTCGTGCCGGCCGTCTCGTCGGTGGTGTCGACGACGGCGACCGGGACCGGCACGGCGGCGACGGGCGCCTTGACCGGCTCGGGGATCGCGACGGGCTCTGCTGCCGCTTCGGCCACCTTCTCGGTCGCCTTGGCGGGCTCTGCTCCGCCGCCGGCGCCGGCCTGGGCCCGGAGCTCTTCGTTTTCCTTGGTAAGACGGCGCAGTTCGACAACGACCTCGTCGAGGAAGTCGTCAACCTCGTCCTGGTCATATCCCTCACGGAACTTGGTCGACTGGAACCTCTTGTTGACTACATCTTCCGGAGTTAGCGCCATGGCTTTCCACCCTTAGAACTTGGTTGCGAACTGATGAATAAACGTTCAGGTAACGCTAGCGCGTCATTGGTCAAGGATACATCCCACACTCGGGGGGCCTTACCCGATTCCGCGGAGCCACGCCGCAATCGTCATTCCGATGATGGTGCAGAGCATGGTGAGGCTCCACCCGAAATCGAATGCGATCGGCCCGATCCGCAGCGACGGCACGACGCGCCGGAAGAAGTTCACCGGACGGTCGGTCAGCGTGTAGACGAGTTCGACGAGCACGAGCACGAACCCGCGCGGCCGCCAGGCCCGGTTGACGCCGCGCACGAGGTCGACGATGAACCGTCCCCACAGCACGAAGAAATAGAGGAGGAGAAGGAAATAGGCGATTCCGGCCAGCAGCGATAACACTCTTCGATACTACGGGGCGTTGTGACTACGACTGGGCGAAGAAGGATGCCTCGGCGTCGGATTCCTCGGCGTCGTGGTCGCCGGAGACGACCACGTGCGACGGCGACAGCAGGAAGACCTTGGCCGTGACCCGCTCGATCTTGCCGAACAGGCCCTGGGAGAGCCCGCTGGCGAAGTCGATCAGGCGGCGGGCGTCGGCATCGCTCATCTGGGACAGGTTGATGATGACCGGGATGCCGTCGCGGAAGGATTCGGCGATCACCTGCGCGTCGCGGTACTGACGGGGGTGGACGGTGAGGATTTCATT
>DASUEW010000557.1:0-2954 GCA_036274875.1 Ilumatobacteraceae bacterium | reverse complement strand
GGAACGTCGACCCGAGGCAGGCCCGGCGGCCGCCTGCGTCGCCGCCCCCTCTGCTGGCGCACCGGGGACCTACCAGCGGTCGGCGGGGAGGCCGAGGGCGAGCTGGCCCTGGTGCACGAGGGTGGCTTCGGGGCCCAGCGGGTGGTACTTGACGGCCCGCACGTCGCGGTAGGCCCGCTCGAGTGGTGAGCCCTTGAAGTAGGCGGCACCGCCGCCCACCTCGAGGGCGAGGTCGCACACCTCGATTCCGGCGAGGGCGATCTCACGCTTCGCCGCCATCACCTCGACCACGGTGTCCATCGACGGCGCCGGGTCGTCGCCGACCGTCGCCAGCGCGCCGTCCAACGCCCATCCGGCGACCCGCAACCGGGTGCGCATCAGCCCGACCTGACGCTGGATGATCGGATCGTCGGCACGGGGCGTTCCGGCGACGGCGGCGATCGCGTGGTCGCAGGCGGCCTCGGCCACACCCAGGTAGACGGCCGCGATCGGCAGGAGGGCGATCGAGAAGATCACCTGGAGGGGCGGATCCACGCGGCCGTAGGGACGCCGGGCGATCACCTTGTCCTCCGGGATGAACACGTCATGCAGTTCGACGTCGTGACTGCCCGTGCCGCGCATGCCCATCGCGTCCCAGTTGTCGAGGACGTTCACGCCCTCGGCGGACATCGGGACCGCCATGTTGAGAACGATGCGCCCCTCGTCGGGGTCGTCGTACGGGAACATCGTCGACATCACCGCACCGGTGGGTGACTGGCTGGCGAAGATCTTGCGGCCGCTGACCAGGAAGCCGCCGTCGACCTTCTTGGCCTCGCCGCGCGGCCGGGTCGTGTCGGCCCCGCCCGTCGACACCAGCACGATCCCGTCGTCGACGACGCGCCGGAGCGTCGCCTCGGCGCCGGGCAGACCGCGGCGATACCTCCACGCCGTGAACAGCACGACGTGGTGGTGCATCGTGGACGCGAGTGCAGTCGACGCGCAATGGCGGGCCAGCTCACGCTGGGCCATCGCCACCTGGCGGATGGTGGCCCCCTGTCCACCCAGCTCGGTGGGCACGGCGAGGCCCAGGTAGCCCGATGCCCGCATCTCGTCGTACGCCTCGTTGACGAACGTTCCATCCCGGTCGTGCTTCGCCGCGTAACCTTCGATCCGGCTTCCGAGCTCGGCGGCGGCGGCGATGAACTGACGCTCCGCATCGAGCGCTTGTACTTGCTCAGTTGTGCTCATGCGGGCGAGGGTACGCACCCACAGTTCGTCCGAATAGTGCATTTTCTGTACTCTCGAACCCGTGCGTGACTACGGGCAGTACTGCCCTGTTTCTCTCGGGAGCGAGGTGCTCGCCGACCGGTGGACGCCGCTCATCCTGCGCGAGCTGGTGCTCGGCAGCACCCGCTTCAACGACATCGAGCGCGGCATGCCGGGCATCTCGCGCACACTGCTGGCGCAACGGCTGCGACACCTCGAGCTCCGAGGCGTGTTGCGCCGGATCCCGCTTCCGTCTGGCCGGGGACACGAGTACCACCTCACCGATGCCGGCCGCGATCTCGAGCCCGTCATCATGGCGATCGGGGAGTGGGCGGTGCGGTGGCTGTTCGCCGAACCGCTGCCTGCCGAGGTCGACCCCATCACGCTCACGTGGTGGCTCCATCGTCGCGTCGACACGACACAATTGCCAACCCAACGTGTCGTGGTCGAGTTCGACTACACCGGCGCCGACGCCACGACGCTGTGGCTGGTGCTCGACCAGGGCGAGCCGTCGGTGTGCGTGAAGGATCCCGGCCTCGACGTCGATCTCGTCGTCGTCACCGATCCGGTCTCGATGATGCGCGTCTTCTCCGGGATCACGACCCTTGTCGAGGCCGTCGCCGACGACAAGATCCAGATCTTCGGTCCGTCGAAGCTCACCAGGGCGTTCGGCGGGTGGTTCCTCTGGAGCCCGTTCGTCAACGCCGTCCAGACCGCGATCCGGAACGACAAACGCGCTGCGGTCGCGGCGCGTCGGAACTGACGCCGACTCAATCGAACACGAACACCTCGGCCGGATCTCCGTCGAGCTGCAACACGTCGGGTCGTTGTGCTGCGCCGGTGCCGAGCGTGCGGAAATACTCGACGCGGGGGTGGTCGTCATCGAGCACCGGACCTGGCCCGACGAACGCCCGAAGTTCGTCGGCGCCGGCGGAGTACAGCGTGGCCAACGCCGCCGCATCGACGATCCCGACCGACTCCATCGCCGCCCGGGTCACCGGGTCGGCGAGCCTCGCGTCGAACGCCGCGGCATCGATGCGCAGCGGCTCTCGCGTCCCGACGAGCATCGATCCGTTGGCCCACGCGGTGGCGTTCGGGAACACCTCGAGGAAGCTCCGTACGATCATCTCGTAGTGGACGTCGCGGTCGTCAGGCACCCACTGCAGCATCAGCCCGCCGTCCGCCAACGCGTCTCGGGCCAGCTCCCAGTACTCGATCGACCACACCTTGCCGGCCCCCGCGTGCACCGGCTGGATGATGTCGGCGGTGATGACGTCGTAGCGCTTCTCGGTGACGAGGAGGTGGTTGCGACGTCGTCGACCCTGATGTCGACGTTCGGCTTGTCGACCACGCCGCCGTTGGCGCGTTCGAGGTACTCGGCACCGCGCACGACCTCGCCCGACAACTCCACGACCTCGACGTGCACGGTCGGGATCGCGCTCACGCCGTGCGCCGTCACGCCACCGCCGAGGCCGACGACGAGCGCTTCGCGCGGGTTCGGATGGAGGGCGACGGCCAGCGCCCCGATCAGGCTGTGGTAGCCGACCATGAACGCCGAGTCGTTCGCTTGGTGCAATCCGTCGAGATACATGACCCGTGTCCCGTCGGACTGCTCCTGGATGCTCACGGTGGTCTGCGCACCCTCCTCGATCCAGAGCAGCCGCTCGTCGGGATACCGATACCGCAGCGCCGCCGAGTAGGGGTTGGGC
>DASUEW010000556.1:0-3431 GCA_036274875.1 Ilumatobacteraceae bacterium | reverse complement strand
GAGCTCTACACCGTTGCCGTCGGCGGCGAGCCCCACGCCGTGGTGGAGGACTTCTTCTCCGACAAAGGAGGCGACTGGCCGGTGGTCTTCGACGACGACGGCCGGTTCTCCGTCGCGTTCGGCGTCTCGAAGGTCCCCGAGACGTGGATCATCGACCCCGACGGTGTGGTGCGCGTCCGCGTGATCTCCGAGGTCACGGCCGAGTTCTTGTCGAGCAGCATCCAGCTGATGCGGGAGCGCACGTGAGCACGGCGAACCGGCTCGTCAAGCGTTGGCCGGGTTGGGTCGCGCTCGTGCTCGTCGTCGTCGGGCTCCTCACCGTCGGGGTGACCCGCGATGCAGGACCGCAGACCGAGAGCGATCGGATCGATGGCATCGCCCGGCGCATCGCGTGCCCGATCTGCGACGGCGAGAGCGTGTACGAGTCGCGCAACAACGCGTCGGTGAGCATCCGCACCGAGATCGAAGCGCAGGTCCGCGACGGTGCCCGCAGCGACGACGAGATCATCGGGTACATCGCCGACCGCTACCGCGGCGATGTGTTGCTCGTGCCGCGGGCGACGGGCCTCGACACACTTGTGTGGGCATTGCCGGTCGCCGCGCTCGTGTGTGGCCTCGCGGGTCTGGCGGTCGCCTTCCGGCGCTGGCGCCTCGCCGCGCGCGCGACTCCGGGCGCGACCGACGACGACTACGCGCTCGTCGAGCGCGCCATGCGTGATGTCGACGAACCCTGACCGCCTCGCCGAGCTCGAGGAGGAGCGCCGGTTCCTGCTGGGCTCGCTCGCCGATCTCGAGCGCGAGCGGGAGGCCGGCGACGTCGACATCGACGACTACCGGACCCTGCGCGACGGGTACACCGTGCGCGCCGCATCGGTGCTGCGTGAGATCGACGACGGCCGGTCGAACGCACCGAACGCACCTTCGGGGAACTGGCGCCGGCGCCTCGTCGCCGCCGTGGCGGTGGTTGCGCTCGCCGCCGGCCTCGGTTGGTTCGTCGCCCGGTCGTCGGGGCAGCGGCTCGCGGGCCAGGAGATCTCCGGGCGCGACCCTCGCGACGAGATCCAGGTGCTACTCGCCCAGGCGCGAGCGATCAGCCTCGACGACCCTTCGGAGGCGGCGGCGATCTACGCCGAGGTCGTCGAGCGTGATCCGGACCACGTCGAAGCGGTCACCTACCTGGGCTGGACGACGGCGCTCACGGCGCGGATCACCAGCGACTCGCAGGCGGCGGGCGACCTGCTCCTCGAAGCGGTCAGGCATCTGTCGCGAGCGACCGAGCTCGATCCCTCGTACCCGGACCCGTTCTGCTTCCTCGGGATCGTCGAGTACCGCTTCCTCGGCGAGGCCGAGATCGCGTTGCCGAACGTCGAGAAGTGCCTCGCGGGGGGACCGCCCGCCGACGTGCGTGACCTCATCGAGCCGCTCCTCGCCCAGATCGAGGCCGACCTGCCCGACGGTTGACGGCCGCGGTTCACTCCCCAGGCGGGGCCCACGCCACGGCCCGGGTGAACGCTCCGTGCTTGTTGCGCTTCAGCACCCACACCGACGCCTTGCGCCAGTCGGCCGGAGTGCGCACGTCGAGCCCGCGCCGGACCAGTGCATCGATGGTGTCGGGGATCACGTCGCCATGGCTGCACAGCACGGTGCCCTGCGGGAGCGTGGCGAGCAGCTCGAGCACATGTTCGAACGCCGCTCCCTCGCCGAGTCGCTCATCGGTCGCGATCGGCAGCCCTGTCCGTTCGGCGAGCGGTTCGAGCGTCTGGACGCAACGCGCGAACGGGCTCGACACCAGCGTCGTCACACGGACCGCGCCGAGCCGCTTGCCGAGCTTGTGCGCCTGCCGCCATCCGGCCTTGCTCAGTGGGCGGGCAGCGTCGGGACCGGACCACGATGACCGATCACCCGCTTTGGCGTGTCGCACGAAGTAGATCGTCAATGCGCGCGGTCTCAGCCCGGCTGAACCGATTCCCCCGTCAGCTGACGGTGGCGGGCGGAGAGTTGGCGGACCATCACGATGTAGGCGGCCGCCGCGGCAGCGGTGGCGAGCGCGGTGACGAGGCTGATCGTGAACTGCTCGGCGACGCCCTCGGCGAGCACCTCGTTGTCACCGCCGAACGCACGTGCACCGACGTCGTCGACCCCTTGGGCGATGGCGATCGGGATCGGCAGCAGGCCGTACAGCACCCACCACGCCACGACGACGATGCCGACCCGGTTCTGCTTCCAACGTTGGTCGCCCGCCGGGACGGTGGGGTCGGACGCCTTCCACAGCTCTCGGAACATGAGGAAGGGGATGATGTAGAGGAACCCGGGTGGCAGGAACCAGCCGCCGATGGCCCACCCCGGCGACCACGTGCCGTTGCGCCGCAGCGCCCGATGGTTCGCGGCCACGCGGTACATCCAGATCATCGTCAGCACGACGATCGCGATCATGGCGGCGCCCTGGACGATTCCGAACAGCAATGAGGGCGTGTAGGCGTCGACGAACTCGTTCTCGAAGAACTCGGTGTCGCCGTTCCGTCCGGCGAGGAAGTCCTTCGCTTCGTCGACCGCCAGTCGAGAGAGGAGCGTGGTCACGATGGTGACGACCCCGACGATCGCCGTGAGCACGACGATCCACGTCGTCAGCCCGCTCACTCGCTTGAGGGCGACCGACGACATGTACGACGGTGCGTAGGCGGCGTATCCCGGCGGCGCCGTGAGGTTCGGAGGCGGGGGCGGGGGAGGTGGCGTCGCTCCCGGGGGTGGTGGTATGTCACTCACGGGGCGTAACGGTAGCTGGGCACTGCGAGACTGACGTTCGTGGGCTTCTTCGAACGGAACCGTCGCGCGCTCGTCGAGCAGGGCTATGACCCGTCCCGACTGCCGCCCGGCCAGTACCTGACGCAGCGGTTCCCGGTCCTCCACGTCGGTGATGTACCGACGTACGAGCCAGGCCAATGGGACCTCACGATCACGGGTCTCGTCGACGAGCCGTTCACGGTCGACCTCGACGAGCTGCGTGCCCTGCCGAGCGTGACGCCGACGTTCGACATCCACTGCGTGACGAAGTGGAGCCGGTTCGACACGACCTGGACCGGAGTGCGCGTCCGCGACCTGTTGGAGCGGGCCGGCGTGCAGCCGTCAGCGACGCATGTGATCGAGCACGCCGAGTTCGGCTACACCACGAACGTCCCGCTCGCCGACATCACCACCGACGACGCGATCGCCGCCTATGCCCACGACGGCGCCGCGCTCGAGCCGATCCATGGCGGACCGGTGCGCATCGTCATCCCGCACCTCTACTTCTGGAAGAGCGCCAAGTGGGTGCGCGAGCTCGAGGTCGTGGCCGGTGACCGCCCAGGTTTCTGGGAGCAGAACGGCTACCACATGTATGGCGACCCGTTCCGCGAGCAGCGCTTCACGAACGACTGAACGGGAGGACGACCGTG
>DASUEW010000555.1:0-3472 GCA_036274875.1 Ilumatobacteraceae bacterium | reverse complement strand
ACACGCCGGGGCCACCGGGATCAGTTCGGTGACCGGGTCGACGCCGTGGCTTCGGCACGTTGCCAGGATCGTGGGGAAACGACGCTGCCACTTCTCGGCACCGAAGTGCCGTGCGTCGAGCCACATGTGCTCAGTGTCGGTCTCGCGCATGCGGCGCATCACGGCCTTGGCCACGACGTCGCGCGGAGCGAGGTCGGCGAGGTCGTGCTGGCCCTGCATGAAACGAACACCATCGCCGTCGACGAGGAAGGCGCCTTCGCCGCGGACTGCCTCGGAGATCAACGGCTGCTGGCCTCGCGACTCGCCACCGAGCCACATCACCGTCGGATGGAACTGCACGAACTCGATGTCGCGCAGCGCGGCACCGGCACGTAGGGCGAGCGCCATGCCGTCACCGGTGGCGACCGGTGGGTTGGTGGTCGCGGCGAAAACCTGGCCGAGTCCGCCGCTGGCGAGTACGACGGCCCGGCACATCACCGCACCGACCCCGTCCTGCTGGCCTTCGCCCATCACGTGCAGCGTCACACCTGCCACGCCGCCCTTGTCCCCGGGGATGATGTCGAGCACGAGCGCGTGCTCGGTGACGGTGATGTCAGGTGCTGCCCGGACGGCCGCGATGAGCGCCCGCTGGATCTCCGCGCCGGTCGCATCCCCACCTGCGTGGACGATCCGATCCCGTAGGTGTCCGCCTTCGCGGGTCAGCGAGAGCTCACCGTCCTCGGCATGGTCGAACTGGGTGCCGAGCGCGATCAGCTCACGTACCGCGGCCGGGCCTTCGGTGACCAAAGCACGTACGGCTTCCACGTCACACAATCCGGCCCCTGCAACAAGGGTGTCGCGCAGGTGCTGCTCAGGGGTATCCCCAGGACCGAGCGCGGCGGCGATCCCGCCTTGCGCCCACTGCGTCGAGCCGGCCGACAAGCTGGTCTTGGTCACCACCATGACCGAACCGGCCGGATGGGAATCCGTTGCGGACAACACCGAACGAACCTGCAGAGCCGCTGTGAGACCTGCGATGCCGGAGCCGATCACGACGACATCGGCGTACGCCGTCCACCCTGCCTCGGGGGCGGCTAGTCGCTCGGGTAGCGGGAACACATCGCCGACGCTATCGGGCGACCATGTCGCCGCGCACCAGGCCGGTGCCGGGCAGCGCCTCAGCGGCGTCGGAGCCGATGCCGGTCACCTTGTTGTGCGCGTCGACGAAGACGACGTTCGGCTTGTGCTCACGAGCCTCAGCGGTGTCCATCTGGCCATACGCGATCAGGATCACGATGTCGCCGGCGTGGACGAGCCGGGCGGCCGCGCCGTTGATCCCGATCACGCCGGATCCGCGCTCGCCGGCGATCGTGTACGTCTGTAGCCGCGCGCCGTTGGTGACGTCGACGATGTGCACCAGCTCGCCGGCAAGCACATCGGCTGCGTCGAGCAGGTCCTCGTCGACGGTGACCGAGCCGACGTAGTGCAGGTCGGCCTGCGTCACGGTTGCTCGGTGGATCTTGCTCGTCATCATGGTGCGCAACATCAGTTGCTCCCTTGCTCGCCCAAAGACAGGGCTGTGTTGTCGATCAGCCTGGTGCTGCCGACCCGCGCTGCGATGAGTAACCGGGCCTCACCGGCCAGCGGCGCCGGTCCGAGGTCGGGTCCGGTCAGCTCGAGATAGTCCACGTCGATGCCGCTTGCGCTGTCTGCTTCGAGTACGGCGCGCGCAGCGGCCAGGACCTGGTCTCCACCCAGTCCGGCGGCCTCTGTACCGGCACGAAGAACACGCGAAATTGTCAGGGCGAGGGTCTTCTGGTCGTCATCGAGGTAGTTGTTCCGCGAACTCAGGGCCAGACCGCTTGGCTCACGCACGATCTCGGCGCCGATGACCTCGACGTCCATACACAGGTCGACGACCATCTGCTTGATGAGCACGAGCTGCTGATAGTCCTTCTCCCCGAACACGGCCAGGTCCGGCGCGACCAGCCCGAAGATCTTCGCAACCACAGTGAGCACCCCACGAAAATGTGTGGGCCGGCTCCTGCCTTCGAGGATCTGCGAGATGGGCCCGGGTTCGATCGTGACCTGCGGCTCGCCACCGGGATAGACCTCGCCGAGCGAGGGCGCGAAGACGGCCGTGACGCCTTCACGTGCGCAGACATCGAGGTCCGCCTCGAACGTTCTCGGGTAGCGCGACAGGTCTTCGTCCGGGCCGAACTGCAACGGGTTCACGAAGATCGAGACGACGACCGCGTCGTCGGGGCCGCAGTGTCGGGCGGCCGCACGCATCAACGAGGCATGACCTTCGTGCAGCGCGCCCATCGTGGGGACGAGTACGACACGGCCACCCCGCGCACGGGTCTGCGCCAGCGCGTCGGCGACCTCGCTGCGCGTGTGTGCCACGACGGGTCGCAGCACATCGGCGTCGACCCGAGCGGTCATGGGGTCCCTTCGTGCGCGATCTCGCGACGGCCTTCGCCCAATGGGCCAGCCAACGGGCCAACCAACGCGTTGTTCAGGATGGCGACAAGTTTGGCGGCGCGAATCGGGAGCAGCCGTCCGTCGAGCACAGCACGGTTCGCGGTCGCGCGAGCCATCACGACGTACGTCTCGAGAGTGCCGGGAGCACTCACCGCGATGTCGGCAAGATGTGCGCGCACGGTGTTGACGTCACCGCGCACGATCGGCCCGGTCAGCGCCGCGTCGCCGTAGGACAGTGCGTTCTCCAGCGCTGCGGTGAGCAGTGGTCGCAGGGTGGCTGCCGGGTCGTCGGCACCTGACTCACGGAGCAGGTCCATCGCCTGGCTGACCAGGGTGACCAGGTGGTTCGCACCGTGCGCGAGGCCTGCGTGGTAGAGAGTGCGACGGTCCTCGGGGACCCAGGTCGGACGGCCGCCTAGGTCGGATACGAGGGTCTCGGCGAGCTCACGGGTGTCTGCGGCGGCGGTGACGCCGAACGCGCATCCGGAAAGTCTGGCCAGGTCCACGTCGGTGCCGGTGAACGTCATCGCCGGGTGCATGGCGAGCACATGGGCACCGCGGTCGGCGGCTGCGTCGAGGACGGCGAGGCCGTGCAGCCCGGACGCGTGTACGACGTACTGGCCGCTGCGGATCGCACCGCTGGCGCTGAGCATGTTCACGACGTTCTCGAGCATGTCGTCCGGCACGGTGAGCAGCAGCAGGTCACAAGCGCGCGCGACGGCGGTGGGCTTGTCGACGTGCACGCCGGGCAGCAGTGTCTCGATGCGCGTGCGAGATGCAGGAGACTCGCCGGCAACCGCCACGATGTCGTGACCTGTCGCCTGCAGCGCTGCCGCTAGTACGGCGCCGACACGTCCTGCGCCTACAACCCCTATTCGGGTCATCGAACTCATCGCCTTTCGTTCCAGTCCCACGAAGGGGTACCGGACGGTTTGCTGGTTCGTGCATGGAAAGCGTACGCCGGGAGAAAAGCGGTGGGAATACGCAAAGCCGGTGGCGTCCATCACAC
>DASUEW010000554.1:0-2112 GCA_036274875.1 Ilumatobacteraceae bacterium | reverse complement strand
GGTTGCTGGCGATGATGTATCCGGTGCTCGCGAAGGTGAAGTACCGCTCGATCGGCCAGGAGATCGACCGCCGATCGTTGACGATGTCGCTCGTGTTGAACTGGCTGATCGGCCCGGCGCTGATGTTCACCCTCGCCTGGTTGCTGCTCCCGGACCTGCCCGAGTACCGCACCGGGCTGATCATCGTCGGTCTCGCCCGGTGCATCGCGATGGTGTTGATCTGGAACGAGCTCGCATGCGGGGATCGCGAGCTCGCCGCGGTGCTGGTGGCGATCAACTCGCTGTTCCAGATCGTCGCCTACTCGATCCTCGGCTACTTCTACCTCGAACTGTTGCCCGGCTGGCTCGGTCTCGACTCCGACGGGATCGACGTCACCGTGTGGCAGATCGCCAAGTCGGTGCTGATCTTCCTCGGCATCCCATTGCTCGCCGGGTTCCTGACCCGCCACTTCGGTGAGCGTGCCAAGGGCACCGACTGGTACGAGAACACGTTCCTGCCTCGCATCGGCCCGTTCGCGCTCTACGGCCTGCTGTTCACGATCGTGATCCTGTTCGCCCTCCAAGGCGACCGCATCACCAACGAACCCTGGGACGTGGCGCGCATCGCGCTCCCGTTGCTCGTCTACTTCGCCATCATGTGGTTCGGATCGTTCTTCGTCGGCCTGCGCATGGGCATCGCATACGACCGCAACGCTTCGATCGCCTTCACCGCCGCCGGGAACAACTTCGAGCTCGCGATCGCGGTCGCGATCAGCGTGTTCGGCGTGTCGTCCGGACAGGCACTCGCCGGCGTGGTCGGACCGCTGATCGAGGTGCCGGTGCTCGTCACCCTCGTGTACGTCGCGCTGTGGGCACGCCGCAGGTACTACTCGGCCGCCAACGGAATGGATTCCGCGGTCAGAGCGCGGTGAGGGCGAGGCCGGCGGAGGCTGCGGCGAGGCCGACGAGGACGCTCGCCGCGGCGTTGCGGAACGCCTCGTCGAGGGCGTCCTCCTCGGCGAGTCGGATGGTTTCGAACGTGAACGTGCTGAACGTCGTGTAGGCGCCCAGACCGCCGGCACCGAGGACGGTGCGGATCGTCGAGTCGAGATCGTGGTAGAGGCCGAGACCGGTGAGCAAGCCGAGGAGGAGACAGCCGGACACGTTCACGGTGAACGTGCCCCATGGGAAGGCGCCACGAGTGCGGTCCTGCACCCAGCCGTCGAGCAAGTAGCGCGACGGGGCGCCGATGGCGGCGGCGGCGAGGAACACGGCCCACGCGAGTGGGGTCATCGGTCGCTCCCAGTCCGGCCGGCGCGGCGGCCGGCGGCCAGGCCGGTGTAGGCGGCGGCGAGTCCCGCGACCAGGCTTCCCGCGCCGTACGTGATGCCGGTCATGGCGTGGCCGTCCTTGATCAACACGGCGATCTCGACCTGGTAGGTCGACATGGTGGTGAACGCGCCGAGGATCCCGGTCGCGAGGAACGGTCGGACGAGACGCGTGGGTGGGAAGCGCCCGAGGAGCACGGCGAGCAACAGGCCCAAGAGGAAACTGCCGGACACGTTGGTCCAGAACGTGGCCCACGGGAACCCGTCGGGCCGGGTGGCCATCAATCGGACGATGCCGTAGCGGGCAGACGCGCCGAGCATCCCACCCGCGGCGATCACGGTGAGGACGTCGGCGCGGGCCCGGCTCTGGCGGTTGCGCGAAGGACGTCGCGGTCGGCCGACGAGCGGTTCAGCAGGGTCGCTCGGTGCCAGGTCGGGGTCGATGGGGAACGAGTGGTCGTCGACCATTGCGCCCCCTTCTGGATCCGGCCGATCGCGTGTCGCAGTCGACCGGGAATCTACGCGGCCGCTAACGGATTCGATCGAGGACGCCGGGGAGGATGGCCTGCGATGGCGGAATTGTGTCGACGACCATCGCGCTCGGCCACGCGTCGAAATCATCGGCCATCGCCGCCGCTACCGCGGGCGTGGCGTCGGATGCGTCATCGCCGCCCGTCACTCGCTGCGCGAGGCGGGCAGCCGCGATTTCGGCTGGCAGCACGCATCGCAACTCGATGAGATCGGCAAGCCTCTCGGCGGCGAGTGCCGTCGCCGCGGCTCGCCACCTTGCCTTCGAGAACGACGC
>DASUEW010000553.1:0-3932 GCA_036274875.1 Ilumatobacteraceae bacterium | reverse complement strand
CTTCGCCCGCGTCTACGACCTCGCTGAACGAACGCTGCCGGCTGACGTGCTGTCTCGGCCACCACTGCCCGAGATCGAAGCGCGCAAGGAGCTCCTCGTGCGCGCCGCCAAGCACCACGGTGTGGGCACGTTCGAGGATCTCACCGACTACCACCGCCAGCGCAAGCCGCCGTGCCGGCCGCTGATCGCCGAGCTGGTGGAGGAGGGCCGGCTGATCGAGGCCACGGTCGAGGGATGGAAACAGCCGGCGTACGTGCATCCGGACGCGATCGTGCCGCGGCGGATCACGGCGCGCGCCCTACTGAGCCCGTTCGACTCGGTGGTCTGGAACCGTGACCGGACCGAGCGGCTGTTCGGCTTCCGATACCGCATCGAGATCTACGTGCCGCCGCCGAAGCGGCAGTACGGCTACTACGTGCTGCCGTTCCTGCTCGGCGACGAGCTCGTCGCCCGCGTCGACCTCAAGGCCGATCGGCAGCGGGGCACGCTGCTCGTCCAGAGCGCATGGGGTGAGCCGGGCATCAACGAGACCGAGGTCGCCGGCGAGCTGCTCGCCGAACTGCGTTCGATGGCGGGATGGCTCGGGCTGGAGACCGTCGAGCTCGTCGGGCGCGGCGATCTCAGTCCGGTGCTGCGACGGTCGGCCGGCGCGCCAGCGCCCAGCGCAACGTCCGGGTGACCACGTCGCCTGCCGGCCGCAGCGCCACCCGCTCGGCGATCGGAAGGTAGGGCAGCCGCAGAGGAGCTCGGGCCCACCGCGGCAACAGGGCGACGGCGGCCGCGCCGAGCAGCAGGTACGCCGGACGCGCGGCGAGTGGCATCGGCGGCTGCACGAGCAGGTACTGGGCGACCTCGCGGGCCTCGCGGGTGCCCTTCAGCTCGGGGCGGTACGACCGGAGCTGATCGCGCAGGGCGCGCTCCGACTCGGGTGGAGCTGGGACACCGAGCTTGCGTGCCACCACCGCGGTCTGGGCCACGTACTCGTCGCGGTCGGATCCCTCGAGTGGGTGATCGCCGTAGTGCGTGTGGGCGGCGAGGAAGCTGTCGATCTCGGCGAGGTGCACCCAACGAAGCAGGTGCGGATCGAGGGCCGAGTAGGCGCGGCCATCGGGCGCCACACCGTGGACGTGTTCGTGGACGCGGCGGACGATCCCGACCGCCCGCTCAGCCTCCGGTGCGGGACCGAACGTGGTCGCCGCGATGAAGTCCGCCGTGCGCTGCAACCGACCCCACGGATCGTGCCGATAGTCGCTGTGCTGGGCGATGCCCGCCATCGCCAGTGGGTGCAGCGACTGCAACAGCAGCGCTCGCAGACCGCCGATGAACATCGACGCGTCGGCGTGAACACGACAGATGGGCGTTCCGAGGACGAACCAACGCTCGCCCGGTGCATCGAAGAGCTCGGCCGCGCGTTCCGGGCCACCGGTTCCCACCACGCGCGACCGGACCTGGTCGGCCAGCCAGTCACGGATCGCGTCGCTCGGCATCTGCCCATCGTGGCACGGTCGGTGGGTACGCTCCCGGGCGGTGATGGAGGAACCTCCGATCGACGAGCCGGAAGTACTCGTCGCGGCGGACGGCAGCCAGCTGATCGAGGACGAACCGTCGATCCTCGAGGACCTCGGGATCCACCGCCTCCCCGGATGGGTGCTTCCGGGCATCGTGCTGTTCTGGGTGGCCTACCTGCTCACGCTCATCGTCCGCAATCTGTGGGAGAAGCTCGGCGGGCTCACCCTGATCCTCGTCATCTCCCTGTTCCTCGCGCTCGCGATCGAACCGGGGGTCAACCGCCTGGCGCGTCGCGGCTGGCGTCGAGGGCGAGCCACGGCGGCGATCCTGCTCGGCGTGCTCGTGGTGTTGCTGGTCTTCGTCGGCGCGATCGGCACCCTCGTCGGCACCCAGGTCGCCGACCTGCTGTCGAACTCCGAGACGTACATCACCGACACGGTCGACTTCATCAACGACACGTTCGACTCGGAGATCGACGCGCAGGACGTCATCGATCAGTTCAACGACCCCAACGGCGCGGTCCAGAAGTTCATCGACAGCCAGCAGGACAACGCCGTGCGTCTGTCCGTCGCCGCGCTCGGCTTCCTGCTGCAGGTGTTCTCGGTACTGTTGTTCACGTTCTACCTCGTCGCCGACGGGCCACGGCTCCGGCGCGCGATCTGCAGCCGCCTGCGCCCGGCACGCCAGGTGCAAGTGCTCGCGGCGTGGGAGCTGGCGATCACGAAGACCGGTGGCTACCTGTACTCGCGCGCGCTGCTGGCGATGCTCTCGGCGTTCTTCCACTGGATCGTGTTCCAATCGTCCGGCATCCCGGCGCCGATACCGCTTGCGCTCTGGGTCGGCCTCGTCAGCCAGTTCCTGCCGGTGGTCGGCACGTACATCGCGGGCATCCTGCCGGTGCTCATCGCGTTCCTCGACTCGCCCGTCAAGGCCGCGATCGTGTTCGGGTTCATCATCGTCTACCAGCAGGTCGAGAACTACTTCTTCGCGCCGCGCATCACCGCCCGTACCATGGAGTTGCACCCCGCGATCGCGTTCGCCGCGGCGCTCGGCGGCGCCGCGCTCCTCGGACCCGCGGGCGCCGTCCTCGCCCTCCCCGCGGTGGCGATGGTGCAGGCGCTGGCCAGTGAGTGGGGCAACCGCCACGACGTGGTCGACAGCCACCTCACCGCGATCCCGCCCCCGCGGCCCCCGCGGCGACGACGCCGAGCGCGGACGTGAGCTCCTCGGCCGCGGTTCGCCACGCGCCGATCGCGATCGTGCGGCGTAGCGGCTATGACGAGTGCATCCACTCCGGCTCCGTCGTCGCCCTCGCGGCCGACGGCTCGCTGGCGTTCTCGGTCGGCGATCCGAACCTGCGCTGCTATCCGCGGTCGTCACTCAAGCCGTTGCAGGCCGAGGCGATGGTGCGCGCGGGGCTCGAACTGCCACTCGAGCTGCTCGCGCTCGTCAGCGCCAGCCACGACGGCACGCCAGCCCACGTCGCTGGTGTGCGCCGGATCCTCGCCGGCGCCGGTCTCGACGAGTCATCGCTCGGCAACACACCCGACCTCCCGATCGAGCCGATCGCGGCCGCCGACGTGCTGCGTGCAGGAGGCGAGCGCATGGCGATCCAGATGAACTGCTCCGGCAAGCACGCCGGGATGCTCGCCACGTGTGTGGCGAACGGTTGGTCGACGGCCGACTACCTCGATCGGACGCATCCCGTGCAGCTCGCGATCACGGCGACGATCGAGGAGCTCGCGGGACAGATCGTCCATGTCGGAGTCGACGGTTGCGGCGCACCGGCCCACGTGCTGTCGCTGCGTGGCCTGGCATCGGCCTTCGCGACGATCGCCCGTCGCCAGCAGTCGGTGTGGCAGGCGATGACGACGCATCCGTACATGGTCGGCGGCACCGACCGCGACGTCACCAAGCTGATGGTGCACGTCCCCGGTCTGATGGCCAAGGATGGTGCCGAGGGTGTGTTCGCGGCTGCCCTGCCCGACGGCCGTGCGGTTGCCGTCAAGGTGGCCGACGGTGGGTACCGCGCCGCGCCGCCCGTGCTCGTCGACGCACTCGCTCGCCTCGATGTCGACATGTCCGACGTCGCCGAACACGTCGTGCAGGTCGTACGAGGGCACGGGAAGCCGGTCGGCGAGGTCCGTTCGATCGCCTTCGGATCCACCTGATGAGCGCGCCGGCGTTCGAGACGCTCGACGACGTCGAGTACGGCCGCGTCGACCACATCGCCGACGGGATCCGCAGGGTCATCGCCGAGAACCCGTCGAAGTTCACCTATCGGGGCACCGGCACCTATCTCGTCGGGCACGGCGACGTGGTCGTCGTCGATCCAGGCCCCGTGCTCGACTCCCACCGCGACGCGCTCGCGGCGGCACTCGAGGGCGAGCGAGTGCGGGGCATCCTCATCACCCACTGCCACT
>DASUEW010000552.1:0-2546 GCA_036274875.1 Ilumatobacteraceae bacterium | reverse complement strand
TCGGTGAGCAGGCCCCGGTGTTGCGGGTGTCGTCGAGCCGGGTCGGCGGCGATGGCGTGAACCACGACACCGATGGCACCGACGTCGTGGGCGGCACCGAGGTCGTGGGCGGCACCGAGGTCGTGGGCGGCACCGAGGTCGTGGGCGGCACCGTTTCGTCGACGACCTCGCTGAGGTAGCCGACCACGTCGACGATGCTGTGCACCGGCGTCGATCGGTAAATGCAGATACGTCCGTCGACGATCGGCACGATCGCCAGGTTGGCGGCGTCTCGTCCGACAGCGTAGTTGGTGTTCGACGTCGCCCGATCGCCGTCGGGTCGCGCCTTGCAGTCCTCGGCGGTCAGGTAGCCGCCGACGGTGGCGTTCGTCGCGGTGAGGTTGACGACGACGGCGCGGGCGGAGGCCGGTGCGTCGATATTGACCGGGATCCGCCAGCCGGCCTCTGGGCGGTCGTCACGGTTGCAGCGCTCGACCGTCCTGCCGGCAGCGTCGACCGTGTCGACGCAGTACAACGTCGGGTCCCGCAGCGTCACGCCGGGGTCGGGCGCCCCGTTGTAGAGGGCGATCGCGCGGGCCTGCGCCGGCGTGCCCCTGAACTCGAAGTGCGGTGGGTCACGGACCACGGACGAGCGGAATGTCTCAGGACTCATGCACCCGCTGCTCCAGCCGTAGCCGCCCCAGTAGAGGCCCCACTTCTCGGCGGTCTGCACGACCCAGCGCGGGATGTCAGTCGTCATCGGCACGGCACACGCGGTTGTGCCATCGGTGCTGGCGTACGGCGTGTCCGCGGGGTTGGCGGCGCTGTTCATGTCGACCGCCAGTCCCCAGGCGTGGTTCGACAGGTCGCGCACGTCGCCGTCACACCTCCAGCCGTTGACGTTGCTCCCCCCGGTGCAGCGGAACGTGTAGCCGCCGACGTCGTACGAGGAGACCTTGTAGCCGTTCTTCGCGATCTCGGCGATGAAGCCCTCGAACAGCGGCCAGACACCGACGTGGGTGTCGAGCGCGCCGGGCGGGACCGGGCCGACCTTGGTCTTGTTCTCGGTGATGTACGTCGCCTCCCAACTCGCCAGTGCCGGCGAGCCGCTGTACGTATTGCCCTTCCACACCCAGCCGTCACCGACGCCCGGTGCCGGCGGAATGCCCCAGCCGGAGGTGGCCGGATCCCAGTTGAGGGCGAGCAGGCAGCCGGCGACGTTGCCGCTCTCGGCCTGCGCCTTCGTGCACACGACCGGTCTCGTCGGCAGTGTCCATGGGGTGTTGTCGCTGACGTCGATCGCCGCCACCGGCGACGCAGGTGCGGCCACCAGCGCGGTCGAGCCTGCGAACAAGGCGACGGCGAGGAACGAGCGGAGACGGGTGGTCATGACTTTGTCGAAGAGGCAGATCCGCTGACGGAAATACGTCTGCCAATTGGTGTCATCGGCCCCGCAGCCACCGACCTGTAACCACCCTGACACATTCTTGCCATTCGAATCGAACCGAGCGCTCACGTCAAAATCCGGTTGTTTCTGTCTGCTTCAAGCGCAGCGCGGCTTCCGTTGGAGCAGACAGTTCGGGTCTGGGGTGGCCGATGGCGGGTGGGTTACCGTCCTGTGGGTGAAGGGATCGGGTCGCTCGGCGCTCTCACTCGGGCTGTTCGCGGTCGCCTTCGGTACCAACGTCGCGACCCCGCTGTTCCTCATCTACGAGACCAGGCTCGACCTGTCGCGGTGGACGTTGACGGCGCTGTTCGCGATCTATCCGATCGGCCTCGCGCCGGCGCTCACATACGCCGGGCCGATATCCGACGCGCTCGGGCGCAAGCGAGTGATGGTGCCCGGCGTGTTGCTGTCGGGCGTGGCCTCGCTGGTGATGATGGCCGGCGCCGACAACGCTGCGCTGCTGTTCGCCGGTCGCTTCCTGCTCGGCGCGGTGTCGGGCATCGTGTTCGTGGTCGCCAGCGCCTGGATGCAGGAGCTCGGCTCGGCGGATCCGATGTGGACCGCACGCGTCTTGGGGATGCTGCTGTACTCCGGGTTCGGGCTCGGTCCGTTCGTCGGCGGCGTGTTCGGCCAGTGGGGACCCGCACCACTCGTGTTGCCGTACGTGGTCCACATCGTCCTCGTCGCCGTCAGCCTCACCATCGTCGGCTCGATCCCCGAGACGGTGGTCCCGACACCCGGCCGCCGGATCCGGCCCAATCTCGGCATCCCGGCCGGATCGGGCCCGGTGTACTGGAAGGTCATGGTTCCGACCGCGCTCGGTGTTTTCGGGCTGCCCTCGCTCACGTTCGGGCTGTTCCCGATCCTGTTGCGGCCGGCGATGGCGTCGGTGGCGGTGTTCATCACCGGACTCGTGTTCGTGATCGCGATGACCGCGATCGTGCCAGCCCAGTTGTGGGTGGGACGAGTAGGCCCCCACCGGGCCGCTCCGTTCGGTTTGATCCTCGGCACCGTCGGGTGCGGGCTCGGACTCGTCGCGTTCGCCACCGACGCGTGGCCGGTCCTGTTCCCAGCGGCGATCGCGATGGGTGTCGCGTCCGGCATCGCGATGACATCGGGA
>DASUEW010000551.1:0-5499 GCA_036274875.1 Ilumatobacteraceae bacterium | reverse complement strand
CCCCCGAACCGGCGGCCGCCGTCGAGCTCCCCTGGGCCGATGCGGCGGCGTGGGCCGACGAACGCACGAGCACTCTCGCGAGGGCGTCGGTGCGCACGACGATCAGCGCCACGCGCCTGGCCGAAGACCTGGCCGGTCTCGCCGGTCACGGCGATCCCGGCCTGCGCAAGGACGCCGTCGACCTCGACCTCCCGCCATGGCAACGCGGGCGTTACGGCACGGCCGTCGGTCGTGCCGTGCATGGTGTGCTGCAGTTCGCGGATCTCGAACACGGCAGCGACATCGACCACCTCGCCGACGCGCAGTGCGCCGCCGAGGGCATCCTCGGCATGTCCGACACGGTCGGGGCGCTCGCCCGCTCCGCGTTGGAGGCACCGATCGTGCGCAGCACGCGTGAGCGCGAACACCATCGCGAGTTGTACGTCGCGGCCGAGATCGACGGGCGGGTGCTCGAGGGCTACATCGACCTGTTGGTCCGCACGCCGGACGGGTTGGTCATCGTCGACTACAAGACCGACCACTGGACCGACACGGCCGCACGCGGCGAACGAGTCGCGCGCTACCGCCGCCAGCTCGCCGCGTACGGGGTGGCGATCGAGCGGGTGCTCGGGGAGCCGGTCGTCGGCGGCGTGCTCGTACGATGTCGTGTCGGCGAGTCCGCCGAGGAGATCCCGATCGACGATTGGCGCGGCGCGGTCGAGGCTCTCGCCGGCGCGGTGCGTCAGCGCGAGTGACGCACGACCGACCCGACGCCGCGCAACAGCCCGCCGACGCCCCAGCGCAACGTCGCGAGCACGAAGACGATCGCGAACGCCACTCCGATCGGGATCAGGACCGCGCCGATGAGCTGAGTCGTGTGCTCGCCGAGCGGGGCCAGGACCGCCGAGTCGACCGACGATCCGTCCGGGAGGAACGTGCGGATCGGATCTTCGAAGCGCGGGCATTCGACGTCGCTCTCGGCGACACCGACCACGTCGTCGCCGCCGAACAGCGGCGCCGGTTCACGGATCTTGGACGCCAGCAGCCCGATGACGGGGTCGCGGCGGGCCGACACGAGGTATTCCGTGCCGACGTCGAGGTACTCGACGTCGAGGCCGTAGCGGACGTCGATCAGACCGCCGATCGCGAACGGGTCCTCGGAGCCGGCTCGCACTTGCTCGATCTCGAACCGTCCGGTGCGGAAGTCGCGCTCGACGAGCGTTCCGACGAACACGATCTCGGGCTGCGGCGGCGCAGTGCACGCGCTCGGCACCGGCACGAGCGGCACCGTGCCGGGGGTCGAGCCGTCGGGGACGGTGCCACCGGGAACGCTGCCCGTCGTCTCGGCGGGCACCGCGCTCGTGGGCACCGAACCGTCAGGGACGGATGAGTCCTGGGCCCGGGTCACGGCCGGTGCCGTGAGCGCTGCCGCCAGCGTCAGGATCGCCGTGGCGAGCAGCAGTCGCACGCGGCGAGGGTATCGGAGCAAGACCGCCCGGCGGTGGCAGCCCCCTCCCCAGCCGAACTGTCTGCTTCAAACCGCAGCCCCGGGCCGTCTGACGCAGACAGAATCGGGGTTGTCGAGTTAGCGGCCCTCGAACCTCGGCGCACGCTTGGCCAGGAACGCGGCGACCGCCTCTCGGTTGTCGGCCGTGCCGAGGTTGACCGTCTGGGCGACACCTTCGTCGTCGAGGGCTTCTTCGAGCGTGACGTTGAAGGAGTTGTTGAGCATGCGCTTCGTGAGCGCCAGCGCGATCGGTGGTCCGGCCGCGAGCTCGGACGCCCATCCGTCAACGAACGCGTCGAGCTCGGCGTCCGGCATGACGCGATTGACGAGCCCGATGGCAGCCGCCTCCTGGGCGTCGATGATGCGAGCCAGCAAGGCCAGCTCCTTGGCCCGGTGCATGCCGACGAGCCGCGGGAGGATCCACGAACCACCGAAGTCGAGGCTCAGCCCGCGCCTGGCGAAGATCTCCGAGAACCTCGAGCCCTCGGCGGCGACCACCATGTCGCACACCAATGCCAAGTTGAGCCCGGCGCCGACGGCGACGCCGCGGACCTTGGCGATCGTCGGCTGCGGGAGGCGGGCGATGGCAAGACACAGGTCGCCCACGCGCCGCAACCTGGTCAGGTGGTGATCGTCCCCGGCAGACGGCTCGGACAAGTCGGCACCCGAGCAGAACTCGCCGCCCGCGCCGGTGATCACCACGACCCGGTCAGCTGAGCTCCGAGCGATCTCGGCGACCGCCAGGCTCAGCTCGTTCCACATCGCACCGTTGATCGCGTTCTTCCGTTCCGGGCGATCGAGCGTGATCGTGACCACGCCGCCCGAACGGTCGACACGCAGGCTCTCGTATGGTGCGGACTTGTCGTCCTGGGGCTCTGCCATCGCCGCGGACGATACTGATGGGCGTGGGTTTCAACCCGTACCGGAGGTTTCGCGCCCGGACCGGCGACTACGTCATGGTGGTCGCCGCGATCGCGATCGCGGCCGCGCTGGTGATCTGGGCGGTGTTCTCGTAGTGCCGAAGCTCTGGGACGGTGGTTTCGGGAGCGTCGATGTGCGCCGGGTGCAGCCGTACCAGGCGACCAAGACGTATGTGTGCCCCGGATGCCATCGCGAGATCCCGCCGGCGACAGGGCACTACGTGGCCGTGCCGGAGCTGGCGCCCGAGCTGCGCCGCCACTGGCACTACGCGTGCTGGGATCGACGAATACCCGCCCCCGTCGAACGCGCCCGACGCACTAGAACGCCCCCTCGATCAACTCCACGTCAACGCCGGTGATCGCCACCACGTCGAACCTCACCTCGACGCCTCTGACCTGGCGCGTCTCGAGCCACGCCGCGGCGAGGCGGCGGATGCGGCGCTGTTTGCGGTGATCGACCGCCGCCGCCGCGCCGCCGAAACCCGAGGATCGGCGCGTCTTGACCTCGCAGAACACGACCGTGTCACCGAGCCTGACGACCACGTCGATCTCGCCCATCTCGCACCGCCAGTTCCGCTCGACGATCTCGTAGCCGAGTCGCCGGTAGTACGTGCACGCACGATCCTCACCCCACTGTCCACGGGCGCGCTTGGACAGGTCGGGCGTGATCGGTTTCATGGCGGGCCTCCCTCATCGGTCGATGCAGGGGCCTCGAGCCCAATGGGGCGGATCGCCGAACGAACGCGGCGCGGCGACTAGAACTCGCGCTTCTCGCGGACCTTGGCCCGCTTGCCGACGCGGTCGCGCAGGTAGTACAGCTTGGCGCGACGGACATCGCCACGCCGGACGACTTCGAGCTTGGCGACCGTAGGGGTGTGCAGCGGGAACGTGCGCTCGACGCCGACGCCGTAGCTGAGCTTGCGCACGGTGTAGGTCTCGTGCAGGCCGCCACCCTGGCGGGCGATCACGTTGCCCTGGAACACCTGGACGCGCTCCTTGCCGCCCTCGACGACCCGGACGTGCACCTTGACCTCGTCGCCCGGTGCGAATGCAGGAACGTCGTCACGCAGTGACTGGTTGTCGATCAGGTCGGTGGCTTTCATGGCGTGCTCTCTCGTACTGCTCGAAGTGGCCGGCGGTCGGCGGCACCCGATCATCGCCTTGCCCGATCTAGACCACGGGCCGCTCAAGGATACGGGAGGGCGGGGAACTCTTCCAACAGGGCCTGCTCGGCGTCCGTCAGGCCGCCCCGTCGCTCGATCAGGTCGGGCCTCGCCCGCAGCGTGCGGTGGAGGGCCTGCGCCAGCCGCCACCTGGCGATCAGGCCATGGTCGCCCGAGCGCAGCACCTCTGGGACCTGCCAGCCGCGAAAGTCTGCCGGGCGGGTGAAGTGCGGCTCCTCCAGCAGCCCAGCCGTGCCGAAGCTCTCGGTCACTGGGCTCGCGGCGTTGCCCATCACGCCGTCGAGCAGACGGGTGACGGCTTCGACGACGAGGCAGGCGGCCACCTCTCCCCCTGCCAACACGACGTCACCCACGCTCAGCTCGTCGTCGACGAGGTGCTCGCGAACCCGGTGGTCGATCCCTTCGTACCGCCCGCACAGCAGGCTGAACCCTTTCCCCGTCGCCAGCTCCCCGGCGAGTTGCTGATCGAACCGTCTGCCGCCGGGCCCGAGCAGGTACAACGGCCGCGGTGGGTCGACCGCCTCGACCGACGCAAAGATCGGTTCCGGCCGCAGCAGCATCCCGGCCCCGCCTCCGAACGGCGAGTCGTCGACCGTGCGGTGCACATCCGTCGTGAACTCGCGCAGGTCGTGGCAGCGCAGGTCGACGAGGCCCCGCGAGCGCGCCTTGCCGAGCAGGCTCTCGGCGCAGAACTGGTCGACGAGATCGGGGAACACGGTGAACACGTCGACGCGCATCAGTCGCACACCATCATTCGGCCAGCATCACTCGAACAGGCCTTCCGGCGGATCGATCGTGACGACGCCGTCTCGGAACTCGACGACGAACGTCACCGGCACCAAGGCGCCGGACTCGAGCTCCAGCAGGTCGGCGGCCGGGTTGTCGATGACCGCGACGCAGCGACCGCGATCGGTGCCGCCGAGCTCGACGACCGCGGCGCCGACGAGGTCGTGCACCCAGAGCGCCTCTGGGTCGTCGATCGGTTCGGCGTAGAGGAGCGTGTTCGTGAACCGCTCGGCGACGGTGCGATCGGTGATCCCCGAGAAACGGACCAGCCAGCGTTGCGGCAGCTCCGTCGCATCGTCGACCGTCAACCACTGCCCGCGACACCAGAGTCGCGATCCTGGCTCCAGGCGCTCCGTGCGGTCGGTCGACAAGGCGACGTACACGTCGCCGCCGAGCCCGTGCGGGCGGGAGATGCGGCCGACCTCGAGCAGGCCCTCCGGCTGCTCGCTCATCACACCCGGCAACGATCGATCAGGCGGTGGCGTGATCAATCGTGGCGTGATCAATCATCGAGGAACTCGATGTCGACCTCGACACCGTCCTTGGCGGCGGCCGCGCGCGTGACCGTGCGCACGCTGGCGGCGGTACGACCGCGCCGACCGATCACACGGCCGAGATCGCCCGGGCCGACGCGGACGTCGAGGCGGGCGCGGTGGCCGATCGACGTCTCCTCGACGGTGACCGCGTCGGGATCGTCGACGATCGATCGCACGATGTGGCTGAGCACAGCACCGGCCGTCGGCGCCCTCAGCTCGTTCTCGATCTCGCTCACTTCGACGCCTTGAACTGCTCCATCGCGCCAGAGATCTCGAGCAGCTTGGCGACCCGCTCGGTCGGCTGGGCACCGTTGCTGAGCCACTTCACAGCCTTGTCGTTGTCGACGCTCAGGCTGGACGGATCGTGAAGCGGGTTGTAGTGGCCCAGGATCTCGATGAAGCGGCCGTCGCGCGGTGACCGCTCGTCGGCCGCGACGATGCGGTACTGGGGCTGCTTGGTCTTGCCGACTCGTGTGAGGCGCAGCTTGACTGCCATTCGGTTCACGTCTCCCTGATGCACTTGAGAACCCCGCAAGGTTAGCGCCACCAGGTGTGGACCCCCACCTCGCTGTTCAGCGCGCGCCGGG
>DASUEW010000550.1:0-2443 GCA_036274875.1 Ilumatobacteraceae bacterium | reverse complement strand
GTCCTTCACCTGGTTCGGCGTGTACTGCACCACCTCGCACCCTCGTGCGGCGGCCTCGGCGAGCGCCAGGCCGCTCACCTGGGCGACGCTCATCGCGGTACGAACGTTGACCTGGAAGAAGATCTGTTCGACGGCGACGGCGTCGGGTTCGAACTCGGTCAGCAACGCCGCCAGCTCGAAGCGCAGCGCGGCCAGCCGACTCGGCAACGGGTCGCCCGCCGGAGTGCGTATCACGCCGAGTGAGACGGCGGCCGCGCCACCGGGGCCGCGACCGTCGAGGACGGCAAAGCCGCAACGTGTGAGGCCAGGGTCGATGCCGAGCACGCGCACGGTGCCCTCAACACGTCCGGGCGCAACACGTGCGGTCGCAACACGTGCGGTCGCAGCACGGTCGGGGACGAACACAGGTTCGAAGATTACTCGATGGCGGTCGCACCGAGGGTGATGCCGGCCAACTTCTCGGGGTTGAGCACCGCGAGAATCCGCACGATCCGGCCACCGGACACCTCGAAGCTCATCGTGAGTACTGGCCCGGCCCGGTCCGTGACGACCAGACCCGGATGGCCGCCCACGACAGCGGGTTCCATCCCCCACTGCGGGGGCATCCGGCGCCGCAACGTGTCGACGAGACGATGGATCCGGTGTGGCCCGACCACCGGCCGGCGCGCGGCGCGCCGCATCGGACCACCATCGCTCAACATCACGGCGTCACCGGCCAGGCACGCGAGCGCCGACTGCTCGTCGCCGGTCGCGAGAGCGACGAGGAAACGGTCGACGACGGCACGACCCGCGCGGTCGGTCGTCCGTGTCGTCTCGCGGCAGCGTGTGTCGTCGTCGCGCACCTTGCGTCGCGCCCGACTCGCGAGTTGCCGGCAGGCGTCGACGGAACGGCCCATGACGAGCGCAACCGCGTCGAACGGCTCCCCGAACACGTCGACGAGGAGGAACGTCGCGCGCTCGTCCGGCGTCAGGCGCTCGAGCATCAACATGAACGCGGCGGTGAGTGATTCGGCGACCTCCGCCGACCGCTCGGGATCGACGACGCGTTCCACGATCGGGGTCGGCAACCACGGCCCGACATAGCGAGCTTGGTCGCGCTTGCGCGCTCTCAGGCAGTCGAGCGAGAGCCGGGTGACGGTCGTCGTCAGCCACGCCGCCGGATTGCGGATCGCCAGCTGATCCGCGCGGTGCCATCGCAGCCACGCTTCTTGCACGACGTCTTCGGCATCGGTCGTGCTGCCGATCACGCGGTACGCGATGCCGACGAGTCGTGGGCGAGCCGCGAAGAACGCCTCGCGCGCATGCACGCGCGCGGCATCGTCCATCGCGCGATCGTCGTCGTCGACGAACGTCACACTGCCACCGCGCGTCGTATCGCAGCCGACCGACCGGCGGCCGCGCCACTCGCCAATGCCGCGTCGCCGAGCAGGTGGTCACCGACCCAGTCGCCGGCGACGAAGATGCCTTCGGCGGCGAGCTCGTCACCGCGGGGACGTCGCCGATCGGCGAGCGGGAGGCCCCAGGCAACGACCATCGAGGCCATGAATCGCTCGAGCGCCCTGCCCTCGGTCGACAGCCCGGCCCGCGCTGCCTGCATCTCGACGTCGGCGCGGGCGACGGCCGGCGACGGCGCTTCGGACGGCCCGATGTACCGCAGGATTCCATAGAGCTCGTGTCCGGCAGGTGCCAGCCGGGCAGTCGGCGCGTGCTTCGACAGGTACAAGGGGTCGTCAGCCGAATAGATGTACGACACGGCCGGCGGGACGTCGACCCCCACATCGAGGCATGCCGCCCGGACCGGCGGGCCCGCCTGTTCCTGCCATCCCGGGTCGCGGCCGGCGAGGCGCGTCGCCACGGCGGGCCCGCCGGCAGCGATCACGACCGTGGTGCAGACCACGTCCCGTTCGCCCGAACGGACGACCCAGTCGCGGCCGTCGCGCTCGACGGCCGTCACCTCGCGGTCGACTACGAGCTCGCTGCCGGCGTCGGTGGCCACGCGGACCAGACCGTCGACGATCGACTGCCACCCTCCGTCGACGTACCACACGCCGCGGCTGGCCATCCCGAGCTGGGCGACGACCGCGGTCGCGGCCATCACGGACGGTTGCGCGCAGTACGTGCTGAGACGCGCGATCACCTCGACGTACTTGCCCAAATCGGTTGGCACCCGACGGTGGTCGAGCCATTCGCCGAAAGTCAGCCCGGCGGTGTCGTCGGCACCCCGCGTCAGCGCGGAGAACAGCCGTCCGGCCGCCAGCTTCGACCGAGATCCGAGCAGCTTGGTCGTGAGCATCGCCTTGGTGGTGAGTGGTATCGGGCGCAGCTCGCCCTCCCACCACGTGAACGCGTTCGACAGATCGGGCGTGCCTCCGTGGACCTGCACACCGAGCTCGCGCAGCACCGCAGCACCGGCACCCGTCTTGTAGAGGGCGTGTGCGCCCTC
>DASUEW010000549.1:0-2225 GCA_036274875.1 Ilumatobacteraceae bacterium | reverse complement strand
GATCGCCTCGTGCAGGAAGTTGGCCGCGTCCTCGGTGACACCGAGGAAGCGTGAACCGCCCCCGAGCAGCCCGGAGGCGAGCGCGCCCTGGATCGACTCGGGCGCGCTGAGCAACGTCAGTCGCGCCGATATCGCGGTCGGCGTGAAGCCGTGGTCGGCGAGAGCGACGAGCACCGCTTCGAACATGGCGCGCTGACCGGCAGTCGGTCGCCGCTTGGCGACGAGCCAATATGCGAGCTCGCCGAACGTGATCTTGCCGAGCAGGTCGCCGGCGAGATCGTGACCGAGGAGAGTGATGGAGTCGAGGTCCGACACGCCGATGCCGGTGCGGTACGTGTCGGATGTCATGGCGCCTTCCAGTTCGTGGCCTTCGAGTTCTTGCCTGCTCGGTCTTGATGGTGCCGGTCAGGGTCGGGGCGTGGCGAGCCAGGCGCGGATCTCGTCGTCGTGCTCGCCAAGCGTGGGTGGTGGCTCGTCGTAGCGGATCGCCGCATCGCTGAAGTGGATCGGGTTGCGGACGAGGTCGACCGCCCGATCACCCTCGCCCACGCTCACGCGCGGTTCGAGCCCGAGCCGCTCGGCGAGCTCGACGCCCTCGCCGATCGAGTTGATCGGACCGCACGGCACACCGGCCTTGTTGAGGGCAACGAACAGGTCGTCCGCCGACCACTCGGCAAGCTGGGCGACGAGGATCGGGTGGAGCTGATGGCGGTTCTCAGTGCGATCGGCGTTGAGACGGAATCGCTCGTCGTCGGCGACGTCGGCGATCCCCAGCACGTCGCACAGCGAACGGAACTGTCGATCGTTGGCGGCAGTGATGATGATGTCGCGGTCGCGCGTGGGCATCGGCTGGTACGGGTACACGCTCGGGTGGGCGTTGCCCATCCGCTGGGGCACGACACCGGACGCGGTGTAGGCGCCGGTCTGGTTGACCAGACCGGAGAGCGCCGATGTGAGCAGGTTCACCTCGACGTGCTGGCCGACACCAGTCTCGGCGCGCTGGCGGAGGGCGGCGAGCACGCCGATCGTGCCGTGCAGGCCGGTGATGACGTCGAACACCGAGATCCCGGCGCGGTACGCCGGCCCGTCGGGTTCGCCGGTGAGGCTCATCAAACCCGACACCGCCTGCACGACGAGGTCGTAACCGGGCAGCCATGCGCCGTCCGCCGTGCCGAACCCGCTGATCGAGAGGTAGACGAGAGCCGGGTTGATCTGGCGCGCGTGCTCGTAGTCGAGCTCGAACTTCGCGAGCCCACCCGGCTTGAAGTTCTCGATCACGACATCGGCCCGCCGGAACAGCTCGTGCGCGAGCGCCACATCGTCGCGATCGCGGAAGTCGAGCACGATCGAGCGCTTGTTGCGGTTGATCGACAGGTAGTAGGTGGAGACGCCGTCGCGGTCCGGTGGCATCCACGTTCGAGTGTCGTCACCATCCGGCCCCTCGACCTTCACGACCATCGCGCCGAGGTCGGCGAGCAGCATCGAGCAGTACGGTCCGGCCAGCACCCTCGAGAGATCCGCGACAACGAGCCCGTCGAGTGGACCTTTAGAGTTGTCGTGTTCGGGACCGTGAGGGGGGTGCGTGCTCATCGCACGGTCACCTTCGACGTTGATCGGACCGATTGGGTGGACGCCGAGATGAGCACGACCAACAAGCGCAACGGGAGCAGCGACTTCGTCGAGGCACTCGCGCGCGGCCTCGACGTCATCAAGTCGTTCGGGCCGACGGCCATGGAGCTCACGGTCAGCGAGGTGGCCGCCCGAACCAGCCTCCCGCGGCCGACCGCCCGGCGCCTGCTGATGACGCTCGAGCAGCTCGGGTACATGCGCTTCTCGAACGGTGCATACGCGCTGACGACGAAGACGCTCGAGCTCGGCACGGCGTGCATCGCCGCCCAGGGGATCTGGGATGTGGCCCGCCCGCACATGCTGGACTTGGTCGGCAAGACCGGGGAGTCCAGCTCGATGTCGCAGCTCGACGGGAGCGACATCGTGTACATGGCGCGTGTGCCGGTGGCCAAGATCATCGCCATCTCGGTCCACATCGGAACCCGCTTCCCCGCGCCCGCCACGTCGATGGGCCACGTCCTGCTCTCCGACCTCACGGCCCAGCAGCTCGACGCCGCCCTGGCCACCCCGTCGGCGTCAGCCATCATCCCCCGTGTTGTCCTGTCGCGAGCCGAGCTCGACGACGTCCTCGCGGGGGTCCGCGAGCGCGGTTGGGC
>DASUEW010000548.1:0-3373 GCA_036274875.1 Ilumatobacteraceae bacterium | reverse complement strand
ACGCCAGGTCCTCGGCGCCGACCGCATCCTCGGCCGAGAGCGCCTCGAGCGACCACACGACGTCGGCCGATGTCAAGGGGTGGCGGTCGTGGAACTCCACCCCCTCCTGGAGGGTGAACGTGTACACGGTGCCGTCCGCGGACACCTCGGTGGTCGCCGCCAGGCCGGGCTGGATCGTGCCATTCTCATCAACGACCAACAACGTCTCGTAGACGTTGTCGAGCAGGATCTGGTCGAGCGCGGCCCCGGCCTGATGGACGATGTCGAGGCTGGTCGGCTCGAGGACCGCACCGACGACAACCTCGGCGCCTTCGCCGCCGTCGCGTTCGGGTTCACCGGTGCCTTCCGGCCCCGATTGCTCCGGCGGTTCGGACGTCTCGACGCCGGTCGAACCATCGCTGGGCTCGGATGGCTGGGGTTCGGACGTGTCGACCGCGGTGTCGTCGGTCGAGCTCGAATCGTCGTCGCCGCACGCGGCCAGGACGACAAGGCCCACGAGGAGCGCGGCCGGGATCCGCCGGTGGTGACCAACGGGACGAGCGGAGACACGTGCCGGATCGATGCTGCGTCGCATGCGCGACACCTTACTTCGCCTCGGATCAAAGCCGACCAAACCAGTCGGGATTCACATCCGACCGAAGGACCGGACCAGCCCGTGTTTGTGTCACCGCAACCGGCGAAGTTCGCCGATGTCGGTGACACAAACGGGGAGGGGGCAGAGACCGATGTCACGCGATGGTTCGCATGGCTAATGAGCTAGGCTAACGATATGGGCATCGTGCCGCCTCGGACCGAGAACGCCAGGACCGACGACGCCGCGCCAGGCGACGAGGGCCTGTCGAGCGCGCTGCGCGTGAGCGTGATGCGCCTGGCGCGCCGGCTCCGGCTCGAGCGCTCGAGTGAGGACCTCTCCCTCAATCAATTGTCCGTGTTGGGCACGCTGCTGCGGTCGGGTGAGCTCACCCTCGGCGAACTGGCGGCGATCGAGCGGGTCAAGCCGCCGTCGATCACGCGCACCGTGAACTGCCTCGTCGACGCCGGCCTGGTCACGCGCCGGCCCCACGCGACCGATGGCCGTCAGGTCATGGCCGACCTCACCGAGCACGCCCGCACGGTGCTCGACGAGGACCGCCGCCGACGCGATCTCTGGCTCGCCCGACGCCTCGACGAGCTCGGTCCAGCCGATCGCGAGCTGCTGCGGCGCGTCGCCCCCCTTCTCGACGTGCTAGCCGCGTCGTGAGCCGGCGGTGATCCTGCCGTGAGGACGACGTTCGCCGCGCTGCGGAATCGCAACTACCGGCTGTTCGCCACCGGCTCGCTGGTGTCGAACGTCGGCACGTGGATGCAGCGCATCGCCCAGGACTGGCTGGTGCTCACGCTCACCGGCAGCGCCGGCGCGCTCGGTATCACGACCGGGCTGCAGTTCCTGCCGATCCTGCTGATCTCCCCGATCGCCGGTGTGCTGGCCGATCGCTTCCCGAAGCGTCGGGTGCTCGCCGTGACGCAGATCGCGATGGGCGCCACGGCGGGACTCCTCGGACTGCTGGCCATCACCGGTTGGGTGACGACCTGGCACGTCTACGTGATCGCCTTCTTGTTCGGGTCGGCGACCGCGATCGACACGCCTGCGCGCCAGGCATTCGTCCACGAGATGGTGCGGCGCGAGCAACTTGCCAACGCCGTCGGGCTCAACTCGGCGTCGTTCAACCTCGGGCGCGTCATCGGCCCGGCGATCGCCGGCGGGCTCATCGCCTGGCTCGGGTCGGGCGTCGGTGCGACCGGCTGGGTGATCATGCTCAACGCTGCCAGCTACATCGCGGTTGTCGTGTCGTTGGTGCGGATGCGTCCCGACGAGCTGTTCAGCACGCCGCTGGTGCCGCGCTCCCGTGGCCAACTTCGCGACGGCATCCGCTACGTCCGGGGGCGGCCCGACATCATGCTCGTGATGGCCGTGGTGTTCTGTGCCGGAACGTTCGGACTCAACTTCCAGATGACGACCGCTTTGATGGCCACGCAGGTGTACGAAAAGGGCGCCGGAGAGTACGGCGTCCTCGGCTCGGTCATCGCCATCGGCTCGCTCACGGGCTCGTTGATCGCCGCCCGGCGGGTGACGTCGCGCCAGCGCCTCGTCATCGGCGCGGCGATCGTGTTCGGGCTCTCGGTCGCCGTCGTCGGGCTGATGCCGTCGTACCTCACGTTCGCCGCGTTCTTGCCGCTGTGCGGATTCTCAGCGCTGACGATGCTCACGGCGGCCAACTCCTTCGTCCAACTCGCGGCCGACCCGCACATGCGCGGACGCGTCATGGCGCTCTACATGGCGGTCTTCATGGGTGGCACGCCCGTCGGCGCGCCGACGCTCGGCTGGGTCGCCGAGCACTTCGGGGCCCGCTGGACCTTGATCGGCGGGGGTGCACTGACCGTGATCGGCACGATCGTCGCGGCTGTCACGTTCGGGCGGCGCCAGCGCGTCGTCGTCACGCCGCACCTGCGCCCTCGCCCGCACTTCGATGTCGAGTTCCGAGAGGTCGCGTTCGTCACCGACACCGTCGCCGCCTGAGTCTCGGGCGCATATGCGCAGCATCTGGCGAGCCACCGAAATAGGCTCGCGGCCCGTGCACGCTGGACGTTCGGCCGCCGCGTTGTTCGGCACCCTCGTCGGAGTGATGGGGGTCGGAACAATGGTGGTCGGAGGGATGGGCTTCGTCGCACTCCCATCGGCGGCGGCCGCACCCCCGGACGCCGGCGCCGTCCTGCTGTCCGACGTCGGGTCCGGCTTCACACTCGCCAACGAGGTCGCGAACACGACCGGCCCCGATTCGCTCACGCGTCGGTTCGAGCACGAGAACGCGCTGCTCGATCTCACCGTGATCCCGGTGACCACACCACCTGGCGTGCGCGACCTGTTCGGCATCTTCACCTCCGCAGCAGGCGATGGCTTCGAATCGGTACCAGAACCCTCCCTCGACCTCGCCGGCTGGCTCGTCGCTCCCGGTTCACAGGTCGGCGACAAGGGCGACGCATCGTTGGTGTTCGCGAGCCGCGATCACCTTTTCGTCTTCGCCCTGTTCACCGACGAGTCCGCCGGGATCGACGCCCCCGGATTCGTACGCCAGCTGGCCCAACGCCAGGTCGAGGTGGCAGGCGGTCCGCCGACGCCGATCGACCCGTCACGCGATCGCGGCGGCGACGACGAGCTCGTGGCCCTTTTGCCGGCCAATCCGCCAGCCGAGTACGGCCTCACGTCGTCCGCCACGGTCACAGGGACAGACGAGCTCCCGGTCGAGGACGAGTTGAAGCGCGAGGTCGTCGACTTCCTGAACAACAACTCGGCGACCGCGACGCGGGTGTGGAGCGACCCCGAGGGCGAGTTGCT
>DASUEW010000547.1:0-3281 GCA_036274875.1 Ilumatobacteraceae bacterium | reverse complement strand
TCGGCATCAACACGTCGCCACTCGCCGGCCGCGACGGCACGAAGCTCACCGCCCGCCAAGTGAAGAACCGGCTCGAAGCCGAGCTGGTCGGCAACGTCAGCATCCGGATGTCGCCGACCGATCGCCCCGACGCGTGGGAGGTGCAGGCGCGCGGCGAGCTGCAACTGGCGGTGCTCGTCGAGACGATGCGCCGCGAGGGGTTCGAGCTCACGGTCGGCAAACCGGAGGTCGTCACACGCGAGATCGACGGTACGGTCTGCGAGCCGGTCGAGCGGGTCACGATCGACGTGCCCGACGAGCACCTCGGAGTGGTCACCCAACTGCTGGCCACCCGCAAGGCCCGGATGCTCGACATGGTCAACCACGGCCACGGATGGGTGCGGCTCGACTATCTCGTCCCGGCCCGCGGCCTGATCGGGTTCCGCACCGAGTTCCTGACCGAGACGCGCGGCACGGGTGTGCTGAGCCACATCTTCGACGGGTACGAGCCCTGGGCCGGCGAGATCCGTGCCCGCGCGACCGGTTCACTCGTCGCCGACCGATCGGGGCCGACGACCACGTACGCGATGGTCAACCTGCAGGACCGGTCGACGATGATGGTCGGCCCCGGCACCGACGTGTACTGCGGGATGATCGTCGGCGAGAACTCGCGCGCCGGCGACATGGACGTCAACATCTGCCGCGAGAAGAAGCTCACGAACATGCGCGCCTCGTCGTCCGACAACACCGTGAACCTCACCCCGCATCGTGTCCTGTCACTCGAGCACGCGCTCGAGTACATCGCCGGCGACGAGTGCATCGAGGTGACCCCGAAGCACATCCGGTTGCGCAAGGTCGAGCTCGACCCGCTCGACCGGGTCCGTGCGGCACGGCGGAGCAACTCGGCTGCGGCACCAGTGCCGGCGGGCTGATCGCTCGCCTCGATCGAGATCCAGTCGTCGCGCGCGCCGCCGGTCGATCAGGGACCGATGACGACCGCGTGGTCGGGGTCGTGGAGGTCGATCAGATCGTTGTCGTGGTGGTTGAGCCCGATGACGTCCCACCCGAGCAGTCCGATCCGGCAGCGTTCCCAACGATTCCCGCTGACGTCGATGCTCGACGCGCCGTGCTCGGCGATGCAGCCACTGTCGCCGTCGCGCACTGCGTTGCCGGTCACTTGGGCGAACGCACCGGCATCGATGTCGACGGCTCGCATCGTGTGCGCGAACGCGTTTCCGACCACCGTTGCCGCCTCGGTCCGCACCAGATGGACCCCCCACCAGCGCGCCACGATGCTGTTGCCGCGCACGGTCGCACCGACCGCGTCGCTGATCCGGATCGCACACAGGTGATGGTGGAGCTCGCAGCTCTCGACGACATGTCCAGCGCCGCCGACGATCTCGACACCGACGTCCCATCGCATTCCCACGAAGCGACTGCGCGACACGACCAGTCGCTCGACACCGCTCGCCACGACACCTTCGGCACGGCAGGCGCGGACCCGGGAGTCATCAGCGCCGATGATGACGTGGCCGTCGACGTGGCAGCCGAGCACGAGCGCGTGCGGCTCGGCGACGCTGATCGTCCGCCGCGGGAACCAGGCGATCCGTTCGCCGCCGCCGCGCACGGTGACGTGTTCGAGTCGCGAACCACGGGCCAACGTGACCGCGGTGTGCTCGCGTCCGTCGATGAGCGTGCGGTCGGGCCCGAGCCCGCGGAGCGTCACACCCGCCGGTATCCGCACCGGCCCGAGATAGGTTCCGTCGCCGAGCTGCACGATCGACCCCGGTGCGACGTCGGCGAGCAGCGGCGCCAGGTCGATCGGCTCGTCGATCGGCGTCGAGAACAGCTCGATCGGCGCGTCCGGCGGTGTCTCGAGCTCGACGTGATAGACGGCGGGCCCTTCGATCGGTGAACGGTCGAGGCGACGGATCCGCAGACGGTCGTCGAGCTGCTCCCACTCCGTCGGTGCTCCGTCGTGCGCCTCGACGCTGCGGACTCGACCGACCGGCCGGCCGAGTGCCCCGAACGTCCCGGCGCCGGACAGGTCGATGGCGTTCAGGCGGTCGCCGGTCATCGTGTATCGGGTGAGCTCGTCACCCCACACGGTCCACGGTCGCGAGTCGCTGATGACGTCGTCGTGGGCGGCGATCCATGTGCCGGCGTCGCGCAGTGGCGCCGCTTGGAGCTCGGGGATCGTGCCGTCGACCGCAGGGCCGACGTTGAGCAGCAGGTTCCCGCCCTTGGCCACCACCTCGGTCAGCAGGGCGACGATCTCGCGTCCGGTCATGTGATGTTCGGCGCGTTCGGCGCGGTTGTGACAGAAGCTGTAGGCGATGCCTCGACAGAGCTCCCACGGCCGGTCGACGATGTCGTGGGGCGTCTCGTACTCGTAGATCGCGACGTCCGGTCGCTCGATCCACCACCGGTCGTTCACGATGATCTCGGCGTCGAGGTCGTGGGCGGCGTCGATCAGCTCCTGGCTGCGCCAGTGGTCAGGCCCGTGTCCCCAGTGACCATCACCCCACAGGAACTTCGAGCCGTAGCGGCCGACGAGGTCGAGCACATGCGGATGCAGCACGCGGTCGACGTACTCGTCGCTCGGGTAGCGGCCGTCGCCCCAGTCGAGCAGCGAGTAGTACGTGCCGAACACGAGCCCGGCCCGCTCGCACGCCGCGGCGTACTCGGCCAGCACGTTGCGGCCCGGCCCCTCGTGCAGCACGGTGCGATCGGTACCGGGGGCGTCCCACCAGCACAGGCCGTCGTGGTGCTTGGCGACGAAGACCGTGTACCCCATGCCGGCGGCGAGCGCCAGCCCGGTCCACGCATCCGGGTCGAAGCGCTCGAACGACAGCAGCGGCCAGAAGTCATCGAACCGTTCGACGTGGGCCCATCGGTCGCGGTGGTGGGCGAGCACCTCGACCATCGGCGTCGGGTGGAGGAGCACGTCGGGAACCGGGTCGCCGAGGTGGCTGCGGTACCAGTCGGCGTACTGCCCGATCGGCGACCATGCGGGCACGGTCGCCAGATTGGCGTGGACGAACATCCCGTAGCGACGCTGCTCCCACCACCTCGGCATGCTCACGGAGGCCGATCCTCGCACAGCTGTCCGAGGACCATCTAGAGGACCATCTAGCGGCTACATGTGCGCAGGGCGTCGATCGTCTCGGGTGTCATGACCTCGCGATTGTCCGACCATCGGATCCACAGCTGACCGTCGATCTCGTCGATCGTCACATCGACGGGACCACAGCTCGTGTCGACCGATCCGCTGCCACCGCGTGGACCCGAGTTCGACCATT
>DASUEW010000546.1:0-8744 GCA_036274875.1 Ilumatobacteraceae bacterium | reverse complement strand
CGCTCCATGGAGGTCAAGTGCGACATGACACCTCCCGAGGTCGTCGATTCGATGATCCACCGTTCCGTGTCGTCCGCCCAGGGACCTACGTCCTATGCCGGCCGGCTCACCCGGACAACAAGATGGTCGCTCCACCCCGATCCACGGACGGAAGGGCCGGTCCGGCGGCTTGATGGGTCAGGTGAACGCCCCGAACACGTGGACGATGAGGTGGGCGGTCGCGCCAGTGTTGTAGAAGCCGAGGTTTGGGCCGGTGGGGACGATCGCATGGTTCGGCACGGTCTCGTCGGGTCCGTAGTTCAGGGTCGACGCCACCGGCACCGCGCTGGTGTCGTCCTGGTACGGGAAGGCGGTGACCACGACGCCCCTCGCGGCGGCGCGAACGGGACGGTATCGATCGAGAGAACCTGTGGGAGCCGGCGGCTGTCGACCTTGCCTCAAGATCGTGGCGCCCTGGCACCCTCAGTGAGAGCCCGTGCACCGACCGGCGCCGTCGACTCGCGACGTCAGATGGGAAGCGCCAACCGGCCCGCGCCGCCGTGTGTACTACGGCGACTCTCTGGGCAATCCGTACGCATGGCGCGCACCGAGGCGAAACCAGGCTGGAGCGCCGCGTCGTTCGTGCCGGATACGAAGTCTCTGCCGGCGCTGGCGAAGGCATCGCAAGAGTGCAGGGGATGTCCGCTCTGGCAACCGGCCATGCAGACGGTGTTCGGTGAGGGGCGTCGGTCGTCGGCCTTGATGCTGATCGGAGAACAGCCGGGCGACAAGGAGGACGTCCAAGGACATCCCTTCGTCGGGCCAGCAGGCCGCATCCTGTGGGAGTGCGTGGACGACGCCGGCATCTCCCGCGACGATGTGTATGCCACCAACGCTGTCAAGCACTTCAAGCACGAGCTACGCGGGAAGCGTCGATTGCACAAGAAACCGAACACCGCCGAGATCGAAGCGTGTCACCCGTGGATCGATGCCGAGCTTCGAGCGGTCGGTCCGTCGGTGATCGTGGCGCTTGGCGCGACGGCGGCGCGCTCACTACTCGGGCGCACGACGTCGATCGCCGCCAGCCGGGGCAACCGGTTCGATGTGCACGGCCGGCCGACACTGGTGACGTACCACCCGTCAGCCGTGTTGCGTGCCGACGAGCGAGCCACCGAGATCCGTCACGCGCTGGTGGACGACCTGCGACTGGCACGCGCGTGGGCGGTCCGATGACCGGCGCCCTGCGGGTCGGCACCTCGGGCTGGTCGTACAAGGACTGGCGCGGGCGCGTCTACCCGGCTGAGCTTCCCCAGCGCCTGTGGTTCGACCACTACCAGCAGCTGTTCGACACGGTCGAGCTCAATTCGACCTTCTACCGCTTGCCCAGCCAGGCCGCCACCGAACGCTGGGCGGCAGCCGCCCGTCCGGGATTCGTGTTCGCCGTCAAGCTGGGCGCCTTCGGCTCCCACCGAATGAAGCTGCGCGATGCCCAGAGCTGGCTCCCCAACCACCTCGACCGGGTCGAACGGCTGAACGGGCACCTCGGCCCGAACCTCGTGCAGCTGCCGCCGCGTTGGAAGCGCAACGCCGGGCGGCTCGACGAGTTCCTCAGCGTCGCTCCGGCCACGATGCGTTGGGCGGTCGAGCTGCGCGAGCCGTCGTGGCTCCACGACGACGTGTTCGACGTGCTTCACCGCCACCGCGCCGCACTGTGCATCCATGACCTGCTGGCCGACCACCCCTTCGAGCTGACCACCGACTGGACGTACGTGCGCTTCCACGGCCCGGACGCGCTGCAGCTGCCGTACCACGGCGCCTACGGCCCAGCCCGTATCGACGCCTGGGCGTCACGACTCGGCGATGTGCTCGATGCAGGGCACGATGTGTACGCCTACTTCAACAACGACTGGTTCGGTCATGCCGTACATGACGCAGCCCTTCTTCGTCGAGCCCTGACGGCCGACCGAACTCATCTCGGACCCGACCTCACGTCCAGCAGGTCGCCGAACGCCTGACCGCCGCCGCACTCGGAACGACGCTCGTGGTGAGGATTCAGGTGCCGACGACACGGAGTTCGGGATGTCGGATGCGCGACGGTCGGAGTGCCAGCACCCGATCGGCCAGACCGGTGAACGCTGTGGCGGCGTCGCTGTCGGGCCATCCGACGAGCACCGGGACGCCACCGTCGCTGCCTTCGCGCACGACGGGGTCGAGCGGCACCTGGCCGAGAAGTGGGACGTCGAGCTCACGGGCCAGCAGTTCGCCGCCGCCGGCGCCGAACAGCTCGTGCCTCGTGCCGTCGGGCGCCGTGAACCAGCTCATGTTCTCGATGACGCCCGCGACCCGCAGGCCGACGCGCCGTCCCAGATAGGCGGCACGCTGGGCGACGCGCTGGGCCGCGGCCTGGGGGGTCGTGACGACGAACAGTTCGGCGTCGGGGATCAGGCCGGCCAGGCTCAACGGCACGTCGCCGGTTCCCGGTGGCAGATCGACGACGACGATCTCCGGTGAGCCCCAGTAGACGTCGTTCACGAACTGGGTGAGCATCTTGTGCAGCATCGGACCACGCCACAGCACGGGTGCCGACTCCTCGGTCAGGAGGCCCACCGACACGACCGCGACGTCGTGCGCCGGCACCGGCACGAGCAAGCTGTCGAGCAGGAGCGGCTCTCGGTGGACGCCGAGCATCCGCGGCACCGAGAACCCCCACACGTCGGCGTCGAACACCGCCACGTTGCGACCCGCGCGGGACAGCGCCACTGCCAGGTTGACCGCGACGGACGACTTGCCGACCCCGCCCTTTCCCGATGCGACGGCAAGGACGCGGGCACCACGCAGCGCATCGCCGGGCGGGCGCTCGTCCACCAACTGCTGGCGGAGCCTGGCCCGATCCGAGTCGCTCATCACCGTGACATCCACGTCGACCGCGACTGGGCCGAGCGCCTCGAGGGCGCCGGTGACGGCTGCGGTGAGCGTCTCCCGGTGTGGTGAGGACGTGGCGGGCAGGGCGAGCGACACCCGCACACGCTCGGCCGCGGTCACCACACCGCGCACCATCTGGAGCTCGGTGATGGGGCGACCGAGATCCGGTTCGACCACGGTCGCCAGCGCCGTCAGCACCGCTTGGTCGGTGACCTCCATCGGGACCCCTTCCCGGATAGCTCGGCGCCGACGCTAGCCGCTCGGATCGACGCCGGGCCCCGGCTCCATCGATGTCGACTCCGGGCGCGTTGCCTTGACGGCCGCTCAACCGCGCGGGAGGCTTGGAGCACGACGGAGAGTTTGTCCGCCGGATGTGCCAAGGGGGTTGAGATGTCGCTCGAGCTCACTCGTCGCCAGTTCCTTCAGGGCTCATCGGCTGTCGCCGGTGGCAGCGTGTTCCTCACCGCCTACGGCTTCGACGCCACGGCCGCGGCCGCCGAGGCCCGGCAGGTGAAGATCGATCAGGCCCGAGAAGTGCGCTCGGTGTGCCCGTACTGCGCGGTCGGCTGTTCGATGATCGCCTACGTGCTCGGTGACGGCAGCGCCAACACGCGTCCGGCGCTCGTGCACATCGAGGGTGATCCCGACAGCCCGATCAACGGCGGCACGTTGTGCCCGAAGGGAGCCTCGACCCTGCAACTGGCCGTGAACCAGCGTCGGATCCTGCGGCCGATGTACCGCGCTCCGGGCACAGCAGACTGGCAGGACATCTCGTGGGACGAAGCCCTCGACAAGCTCGCCCGATTGATGAAGGACTCACGCGACGACAACTTCACGGTGACAGACGACGATGGGCAGACCGTGAACCGTCAGACCGGCTTCGCGTTCCTCGGTGGCGCCACCATCAGCAACGAGGAGGGCTACTACGCCACCAAGTTGATGCGGTCGCTCGGCACGGTGTACATCGAGCAACAGGCTCGAGTTTGACACGGTCCCACGGTGGCCAGTTTGGCCGCCTCCTTCGGTCGGGGCGCGATGACCAACCATTGGCGCGACTTCCGCAACAGCGATGCCTTCTTGGTCATCGGCGCCAACCCGGCCGAGAACCACCCGTGCGGATGGAAGTGGGCCTTCGTCGCCCGTGACGAGCGCGGCGCCAAGATCATCCACGTCGATCCCCGCTTCACCCGCACGTCGGCCACCGCTGATTCGTACCTGGCGATCCGCGCCGGCACCGACGTCGCGTTCTTCGGCGGGCTCATCAACTACATCCTCGAGAACGAGCTGTACCACGAGGACTACGTGCGGCTGCACACGAACGCCGGCTTCGTCGTGGCCGACGACTTCGAGTTCACCGACGGGCTGTTCAGCGGCTACGACGACGAGGCCCGGACGTACGACACGACGACATGGGACTACGCCCACGAGTCGGGAGACGCGGAGCCCACCGACGAGGAGGACACGCCGGGATCGGATGCCGAGAAGCCGGCCGACCCGCCCGATCCGGGGTTCGCCGTGGTCGACGAGACCCTGCAGGATCCGCGTTGCGTCTTCCAGCTGCTGAAGCAGCATTACGCCCGCTACACCGCCGAGATGGTCGAACGGGTCTGTGGCATCCCACAGGACAAGTTCCGCGAGATGGCCGCGACGTTCGGCGCCACGGGGACCGCCGACAAGGTCGGCAACGTCGTCTACGCCGTCGGGCTCACCCACCACACCGGCGGACTGCAGATCATCCGCGCTGCCGGCATCGTCCAACTGTTGCTCGGCAACGTGGGCCGGCCGGGAGGTGGTGTCAACGCCGAGCGCGGCCACGCCAACATCCAAGGCAACACCGACAACGCCATCTCGTGGGAGATCCTGCCCGGCTATCTGGCGATCCCGCGACCGGGGATGGAGACGATGGCTGACTACCTGGACAAGGTGCCGGCCAAGCAGCTGCGTCCGACGTCGATCAACTACTTCGGCACGAACTATGCGAAGTTCCTCGTCAGCACGCTCAAGGCGTTGTACGGCGACGCCGCCACGCCGGACAACGACTACGCGTATTCGTTCGTGCCCAAGCCGGCGGGGAACTCGTCGTGGCTGACGATCCACAACGAAGCCCGCGAGGGCCGACTCGAGGGCATCATCTACAGCGGGTTCACCGGCGTGACCGTGGGGCCCGATTCGAACCGCATGGCGGAGTCGATCGGCAAGCTCAAGTGGCTCGCCATCCTCGACCCGTACCAGACGACCGGATCCGAGTTCTGGCGGGCGCCCGGCATCGACCCCTCGGCCGTGCAGACCGAGGTGCTGTTCCTTCCGGCCACCGACTGGATCAGCAAGGACGGCGCGTTCACCAACTCCGGACGCTGGGCGCAGTGGAAGCACAAGGCGCTGCCCGCCGAAGGCGAGTCGCGCGACGACAACTGGATCCTCGCCCAGCTGATGCTGCGCCTGCAGGCGCTGTACCGCGACGAGGGCGGCGCCTTCCCCGATCCCGTTCTCGCGGTCACGATGGCCTATGCCGATCCGGGCAACCCCAGCGCCGCGGAGATCGCCAAGGAGATCAACGGCAAGGATCTCGCGACCGGCCTGCAACTGTCGACGTTCGCCGACCTGAAGGACGACGGAACGACGAGCACGGGCAACTGGATCTACTGCGGGTCGTTCACCGAAGCGGGCAACCAGATGGACCGGCGCGGCACCGACGACCCCACCGGGATGGGCTACTTCCACAACTGGGCGTGGTCGTGGCCGGCCAACCGGCGGGTGCTGTACAACCGCGCCTCCGCCGACGCCGACGGCCGGCCGTGGGACACCAGCCGGGCCGGCATCCGCTGGAACGGCACCAGGTGGGTGGGCGACGTGCCCGACTTCCCGGCGACGTCGACGCCCGAGGAAGCCATGGGGGCGTTCATCATGACCGGCGAGGGCGTGGGGCGGTTGTTCGCGCCGGCGAACCTCACGGCCGACGGGCCATTCCCGGAGCACTACGAGCAGACCGAATCGCCGATCGCGAACGCGTTCAGCGCGGTCGACAAACACCCGGTGGCGTTCCACTACGACGGCGTCGACGCCACGTTCGCGTCGGTCGGAGATCCCGACTACCCGTACGTCGCCACCACGTATCGCGTCACCGAGCACGAGCACTTCGTCACCCAGCACGTTCCATACCTCGTCGAGTCGATGCCCGACTTCTTCGTCGAGCTCCCCGTCGAGCTCGCCGCCGAGAAGGGGATCCGCAACGGCGGTCGGGTCAGGGTCCGGTCGAAGCGCGGTGAGGTGGAAGGTGTCGCCGTCGTCACCAAGCGAATGCGGCCGCTCCGCGTCGGCGACGACAAGATCGTGTACCAGATCGGCATCCCTGTGCACTGGCACTACGAATCGGGCACCGGCGAGCAGAAGGACTCGGCCAGCATGGCCAATCTGCTCACGCCGTACATCGGCGACGCCAACGTCCGCACGCCCGAGTACAAGGGTTTCCTCGTCAACGTCGAGAGCGCGTAGGGAGGCACCATGTCGACCGAACTCGGCCTGAATGTGCGGCGCAAGTCGGCGACACCGTCGTCGGGGACGAACATCAGGCGCGACGGCCTCGAGGTCTCCAAGATCGTCGACATCGACCTGTGCATCGGGTGCAAGGCCTGCGAGGTCGCGTGCAAGGAGTGGAACGACCTCGCGGTTGACGAGACGTTCAACTTCGGGAGCTATCAGAGCCACGAGGATCTCACCCCGGCGACGTGGGACCTGATGCGCTTCAACGAGGTCGACCTGCCGAACGGTGACCTGGCGTGGCTGATCCGCAAGGACAGCTGTCTGCACTGCGACGAGCCCGGGTGCCTGCTGGCGTGCCCAGCACCCGGCGCGATCGTGCAGTACGAGAACGGGATCGTCGACTTCGACCAGAGCAAGTGCATCGGCTGTCAGTACTGCATCTCGGGATGCCCGTTCGACATCCCACGGTTCGACTCGGAGACGAAGAAGGTCTACAAGTGCACGATGTGCGTCGACCGAGTGGCGAACAGCCTCGAGCCGGCGTGCGTGAAGTCGTGCCCGACCGGGGCGATCAAGTACGGCTCGCGCCACGACATGATCACCTACGGCGAGGAGAAGGTGGCCAAGCTGCAGGAGCGGGGCTTTGCGAACGCCACGCTCTACAACCCGTCGGGCGTCGGCGGCGTCCACATGATGTACGTCGTGCCGCGAGGAGAGATGCTCGGCGAGTACGGCTTGCCCGGCGATCCCGACGTGCGCGGGAACACGAGCCTGCTGGGCCTGCTGCGCAACCTTCGTGGGATCGGTGCCATCGCAACATGGGCGGGACTGATCGGCGTCGGGCTGTACTGGCTCCGCACGGGCCGCAAGTTCCCTCCGCCGGAGAACATCGCAGTGGCCGATGCGATCGCGCTCGGGCATGAGACCGAGCCACCCGCCCCGGCACCGGACGCTCCTTCTGCAGGGCCTCGAGACGAAGGAGACGAGACATGACGACTACGACTTCGGCCCCGAGCGTCCTCATCCCGGAACCGCAGGAGATCACCCGTTACAGCCTGGTCGACCGGATCGTGCACTGGGGAGTGGCGATCACGTTCATCGCGCTGATGTTGTCGGGCATGGCGCTGGCGTATCCGCGCCTGGCCTGGCTGTCGGGATTGTTCGGTGGCGGCCAGACGATGCGGGCTGCCCATCCGTGGATCGGCGTTGCGTTCACCGTCGGTGTGCTCGCCATGCTCGTGATGTGGGCGCGTGACATGCGATTCCGGCGCGGGGACGGCGAGTGGATGCGCAGGATCGGCCGCTACACACGCGAAGGTCACTCCGGCCTCGATGTCGGGCGCTACAACGCCGGGCAGAAGACCTACTACTGGGTGGTCATCGTCGTCTCCCTGATCCTTCTGCTCTCGGGGATCCCGCTGTGGTACCCGTGGATGCTGAGCAGTGGGTGGAACCAGTGGTCGCGCCTCGTGCACCACGCTGCGTATCTGGTGATGGTCGGGGGGTTCGTCATCCACGTGTACATGTCGACCGCGTTGCTGCCCGGGACGATGACGGCGATGACCACCGGCAAGGTCAGCCGCCGGTGGGCCGCGTGGCACCATCCACGCTGGTATCGCGAGCAGGCCGGCAAGGGGTCGTGAACCGCCGTCCACGAGGGGGACCGGGCCAGTTCGACGCCCGCCTCGCTCGGGCCGAGCACGTGCTGGCCGCGGGCGGTTCGGCGGCCGCGCCGCTGACCGCGCTCGTGACGGTGCTCGACCATCAGCGCCGGCGCGCCGCCGCCCCCGAAGTCGTCGCTGCCGTCGACTGTGTCGTCGCCGCGGCTGCGGAGCGTCGACGGGCGAGCCGGTTCCCTCAGCTCGACACCGATGAGTCGGAGGCTGCCGTCGCCGTCGAGTTGGGTTTGGCGGTCAGCGAGATCAGTGGCGGGTTGCCGGTTGTTCTGCAGACCACCGGTGACGAGTTGATGTCGATCTCGAGCGACGAGCGAGCCGAGCGGATCTCGGTGTGGCTCGACGACCCGTCGCTGGTCGCAGCGCCGGCCGGGTTCTGGTTCCGTGTCGCGGCCGGGCCTTTGTTCGAGCTCGCCGCCGCGGCGGTCGGCCCGCCCGCGCCGGGAACATGGCACGGAAGCTCGTGCCCGCTGTGCGGCGGGCCGGCCCAGGTGTCGGTGATCGCCGAGGAGTCCGGGGAGTTCATGGGTGGATCGCCCCGCAGCCTGGTGTGCACCCGCTGTGCCAGCTGGTGGTCGTTTCCCCGCGCGGTCTGCGCGCTGTGCGGTCAGGATGACCCGCGGTCGATCACCGGTTTCCTCGCGCCCGCCAACCGAGTCGTGCGCGTCGACTGTTGCGAGACGTGTC
>DASUEW010000545.1:0-2776 GCA_036274875.1 Ilumatobacteraceae bacterium | reverse complement strand
CCCGGCCCGGAACTCCGCACCCAGGTGGTGGGAGCGGTGGTCTCGGCGGCCCGCCCGGCGAGTGTGTCCTCGAGTGCGTCGAGGCCGTTGATGCGGCGGTGGTTGATCGCCGGCGCCGCGGCCGCGCTGGTGGTCGGCGTCGTCGCCGCGTCGCTCATCCTGATCCCGAGCCGCGCCGACACTGCCGACTGGGAGCTCTCCCTGTACGCCAACCGAGCGTCGCCCGGCGCGGTGGTCGAGGTCCACGGTTGGAACACCGCCAACGGGACCCACCTGCAGGTCGACGTCGACGGTCTGGCGCCCGCCGGTCCGAACGAGTACTACGCGATCTGGATGTCGTCGATCTCCGGCCAGCACGTGCCGGCAGGGACGTTCCGCGAATCGGGCCGGATCGAGTCGTGGTCGGGTGTCACCCGGGCCGACTTCCCGCGCATCTGGATCACGCTCGAGCCCGACGACGGCGACGAGCGGCTGACGGGCGCGACGATCGCCGACACACCCGGCTGGTGATCGCGAACCAAACGCGGCGTCGGCTCCGTAGTTCTCGTCGTCAGTTGTCCCCGACAGAAGAGGTCCCCCGATGAAGCGTTCGCTCCCCGTCCTCCTAGCAACCCTCGCCCTGATCGCCGGCGCATGTGGAGACGACGATGACTCCTCGGACGACACCACGGCCGACACGGCGTCCGTCGCGACAGAGGCTCCCGTCGCGACCGAGGCTCCGGTCGCGACCGAGGCGCCGGCCCCGACCGAGGCGCCCGCGGCGACCGACCCACCCGCGACCGAGCCGGCGGGGACCGAGCCGGCCGGCTCCGACGACTCCGCCGACGGTGAGGAGTTGTCGCTGGCGACCACCGCGCTCGGTGACGTCATCGTCGACGACGAGGGGCTGACGCTGTACATGTTCATGCCCGACGCGCAGGGTGACGCCAGCCAGTGCAACGGCGACTGTGCCGAGGCCTGGCCGCCCGTCTCCGAGGTGCAGTCGGTCGAGGACGGCCTCGACATGGCCCTCGTCGGCTCGATCACGCGCGGCGACGGCACGACGCAGGGAACGTACAACGGCTGGCCCCTCTACTACTTCAGCGGTGACAGCGCGGCCGGTGATGTCAACGGTCAGGGCGTGAACAACGTGTGGTGGGTCCTGGACGCGACCGGCACCCCCATCGGCGCCTGATCGACGGTCAGCCCCACCGCCACAGCCGCATCCGGTCAGGGTCTTCTTCCAGCCCCAACTGCAGACCCTGACCGGAGCGCGGAGCGCAAGTTACCGATGGGTAGACAGCGGGGGTTACCAGCCGGTAACTTAGAGCTCATGACGGACTTCTCGCTCAACCTCAACGAGGATCAGCTCCAGATCCAGAAATGGGTCCACGACTTCGCCGAGAACGTGGTACGCCCGGCCGCGCACGAGTGGGACGAGCGCGAGGAGTTCCCGTATCCGATCGTGGAGGAGGCCGCCCAGATCGGGCTGTACGGCTTCGACTTCATGCTCAACGCGATGGGCGACAGCACCGGGCTCACCTTGCCGGTGGCGGTCGAGGAGTTGTTCTGGGGTGACGCCGGGATCGGCATGGCGATCATGGGGTCGGGTCTTGCGGCCGCCGGCATCGCCGGCTCCGGCACGCCGGAGCAAGCGATGGAGTGGGTGCCGCAGTGCTACGGCACCGCCGACAAGGTGCAGCTCGGGGCGTTCTGCGTCAGCGAGCCCGACGCCGGCTCCGACGTGTCGAGCCTGCGGACGCGGGCGGTGTACGACGAGGCCACCGACGAATGGGTGCTCAACGGCACCAAGGCATGGATCACCAACGGTGGCATCGCCGACGTGCACGTGGTCGTCGCGGCCGTCGATCCCGAGCTCAAGGGCCGCGGGCACGCGTCGTTCGTGGTGCCCCCCGGCACGAAGGGTCTCAGCCAGGGCCAGAAGTACCGCAAGCACGGGATTCGCGCGAGCCACACCGCCGAGGTCGTGCTCGACGACGTGCGGGTGCCCGGCTCGTGCCTCCTCGGCGGCAAGCCACGTCTCGACGAGAAGCTCGCAAGGGCGCGCGAAGGCGGGCAGTCGGTAGGAAAGCAGCCGGCGATGATGACGTTCGAGGCGACGCGCCCGACCGTCGGCGCACAAGCGCTCGGCATCGCCCGCGCCGCGTACGAGTACGCGCTCGACTACGCCAAGGAGCGCAAGGCGTTCGGCAGGGCGATCATCATGAACCAGGCGATCGCCTTCAAGCTGGCCAACATGATCACCGAGATCGACGCCTCCCGCCTGTTGATCTGGCGCGCCGCCTGGCTCGCCAAGAACGGCGGCTACAAGAACGCCGAGGGCTCGATGAGCAAGTACAAGGCGAGCGAGGTCGCCGTCTGGGTGACCGAGGAGGCGATCCAGATCCTCGGCGGCTACGGCTACATCCGTGACTACCCCGTCGAGCGCTGGCACCGCGACGCCAAGATCCACACCATCTTCGAAGGCACCAGCGAGATCCAGCAGCTCGTGATCGCAAGAGCGATATCAGGCCTGCGTATCGAGTAATTCACGCGGCACGCCGCGTGTGAGCCGCCGAACGTCTCCACCAATCGGGCTGCGAAGTCGAGCGAGAGTTCAGCTGCGCGCTTGGCGTTGACGGGCACACCACGCGTAGAGCGCGTCGTACACGAACATCGCCCGCTCGAGCAGCTCCGTGTCGTCCCCTTCGACGTCGAGGCCACCGACGCCGATGGCGAGCAGCCCGGCGCCCGCCGGGTCGGTGTGCACCTCGCCGTCGATGTCGGCGGCGTGCAC
>DASUEW010000544.1:0-2011 GCA_036274875.1 Ilumatobacteraceae bacterium | reverse complement strand
CTCATGCACCGTCTGACGAGCAACCCCACGACGCCGAGCCACATCGGTCACCGACGCCCCGTCGTTGAGAACCTCCAACACAGCCTGATAGCGCTGCTCGACCACGTTCAACTCCACCAACACGACAGCGGCCTCCTCCGGATCTGCAGGAATCACCCCACAGCGAAGAAGGAGGCCACCGTCGAAACGCGGACCCTCGAGTGTCAGCCACCTACCGGGGCCACTGTCGCCCACGTACCGGGGTCGCGTCCCGCAACTGTCAGGCAGCTACCGGGGCCACGCTGTCCACTATGAACCGGGTCCGCACACACCGATGCCACGACATCCGTGGACAATCCGTGGACACTGACCCCATTCCGAGGAGGCGGCCAGCAGCCGATAACGCTCTGAGCTGGAACTTTGTGGAGCCGGGTGTGGGAATCGAACCCACGACCTCATGATTACAAGTCAAGTGCTCTGCCAACTGAGCTAACCCGGCGCGTCGGCAACGCTAGTGGCGGCTAGAGCTCCACCCAATCGACGAGCTCGGCAGTGACGATGATCCGGAAGGCGGTGCTCGTCGGCTGGAAGTTCGGCTTCGTGCACGCGATCAGCGACAGTGACGTGCCCTCGACCTGTCTGGTCGCGAACAAGATGTTGTCGGTCACCCCGTTCGTCAGGTCGCGTCGAACCATGCGGTAGCGGTAGCGACGGTTGTCCTCCGTGTCGATGAACATCTCGTCACCAGGGCCGAGGACGTGGATGTTGCGATAGATGCCGCCGTGGGTGGTCCGATGGGCGAACATCGCCACGTGCGCGAACTCGCCCATCGAGCCGGTGCCGGTCCAGTGCCAACTGTGTCCGGCGTTGACGATCGGGTTGGGGTTCTGCGATCCGTACACCCAGGAGCTCAGCCCCAACCTCGGGATGGACAGGCGCCACGGCGGCCCGATCGGAGGCGGGGGCGGATTGACGTACGCACCTTCCGTCGGGTTCGCTGGCGTGCCGGTGAAGTAGCCGGCCATGTCGACGAGCACGTGGGCGCCGGACTGCGAGTACACCCCGAGCCCGGCCGTCGAGATCCGCGAGATCACGTGGTTCGGGACGTTGTCGTGTTCGGCGACGACGTTGACATTCGAGACGACCTGCATCGGGGTGCGGGCGGCGAGCACCGTGAACCATCCCGCGCCCCGTGCGTCGACGGCGGTGACGTTGGCGACGATGGCCTGGGCGTCGGTGCGGGCGGGGTCGGGAATCGCCGTCTCGACCATCCAGCCCGGCCACAGCCGACCCATCGCTCCGGGCTTGCGGGTGTCGAGGATCCGCTGGGGCGGCATCGGCACGAACAACCCATCCGACGCGTTGGCGCTGCTCGGACCCGTGTAGTAGCCCGCGACGTCGACGATCACGTGACCGCCGCCGTGCGACCAGACCTTGAACCCGCGGACGCCGCCGACCGTCGTCACCTTCACGACCGCAGCCGCGGCGCGGGTCTGGTCGGGACCGTTGACGTTGAGGTTCGACGTCTCGGACGGTGCCTCTGCGTCGAGCGGGTAGCACGTGAAGAAGCCCCATGCGAGCGTTCCGGTCGTCGTCAGGTTGATGACGACCGAAGAGGCCTCGGCCGGAACGACGCTCGTGACGTCGACGACGACCGACTCGCCGGGCATCAGCACGGCGGTCGAACGAGTGTCGATGACCCGGACTGCGCTCGGCAACGCCACGAACCGCCCGCCGCTGGCGAATCCGGTCGGCGCGGGCACGTACACGCCGGCGAGATCGACCACGAGGTCGCACAGGTCGAAGGCATCGAGGTCGACGGCGCCATCGGCGCCCAACTGGACGGTGACGAGGTTCGCCGCGACCTCGTCGTGGGCAGCAGTGTTGAGGTTCGACGCCTCGGGCACACCGGCACCGGCCGGGTAGACGGCCACGAAGTTGTACACCGATCGGTTGACCACGGTGACGGTGAGCACGGCCGCAGTTGCGCTCGCGGGTACTCCGGGTTGACCGATCACCCTCACCCGGATCC
>DASUEW010000543.1:0-2208 GCA_036274875.1 Ilumatobacteraceae bacterium | reverse complement strand
CGATGGGGACGGGATGGAGGAGGTCCTCGTCACGTTCGAGCACACCGAGAAGTCGGTGCTCGGGGCACCCGGCGACTATTCGATCGTCTACCTGCGCTCCCCCCAGATCGGCGGGCCCGTCGAGGACACCATGGTCTTCTCGTGGTTCGTCGAGCCGGACCTGCCGGACGAGGAGATCCCGTTCATGATGATGGCGCGCGTGCTCGGCGTGGCCGACCTCAATGGTGACGGTCGGATGGAGGTGGCGCTGCACACGTGGTACTACGAGGGTGCCGGCGTGACCGTGTTCGAGTTCGACGGTGATGGCCTGACCCAGGTGATGGGCAACGGCTGCGGGGCGTGACCGGCTACGGACTCACTCGACGCAGGGGATGACGATCTTCAAGCCAGGGTAGAACGAGCTGTAGTTCGGGGTGTTGGCGTTGGCCGCGTCGAGCGCTTCCACGCTGACGTCGTACAACTCGGCCACCTTGAGTCGGGTCGTGTCGTCGGCGGTGATCGTGTGTGTTCCGGGCTCGCAGTCGTCACCGCTACCGGACGGCGGGGCGTCGGAAGAATCCGGTTCGGCGTCGGTCGACTCCGTGTCGGCGGTGTCGGACGTGTCGGAGGTGTCGTCGGTCGCCGTCTCCTCGTCGCCCTCGTCGGCGGCACTCGGGATCTTGGAGTCCGGCGGGATCCGGATCTCGTCACCCGGGAAGAGGTTGTGGGCGACACCTTCGGGCCACTCGTTGTACGCCACGAGTACGTCGACCGTGATGCCGTGCTTGTCGGCGATCGAGAACAGGAAGTCGCCGGCGACCACGGTGTACAGCTGCTCGACCGGGGAGATGCCACCCGCGACCGATGCATCAGGGGCGAGCGTGGTCACCGTCGTGGCCGGTTCCTTGACGACGTAGCTCGACGGTTGGATCACGACGAGTGGGGTGTTCGACGTGGTGTCGTCGCCATCGCCGCACGCGGTGATCAGGACCCCGGGTGAGAGTCCGATGGCGATCACGCCGATTGGTCGCAACAGCGAGCGCATGCCACCAGCGTACGGCGCGAGGCAAGCGCGGCGGTGTCACCACGGCGTGGCAGGGCCGGAACCGTGTCCGGCGACGCCGTCACATCACACGTTCACATGAGCGGGCGGGTCGTCGGCAGCACCGGCGCCGGCAACGTGGTCTCACCGACGAGGAAGCGGTCGACTGCGGCCGCGCAGGCACGGCCCTCGGCGATCGCCCACACGATGAGGCTCTGACCTCGACCCATGTCGCCCGCCACGAACACGCCCGGCACGGTGGACATGAACTCGTCACTTCGTCGGACGTTGCCACGCTCGTCGAACTCGACGCCGAGCTGATCGAGCCATGCCGACCGCTCCGGCCCGACGAACCCCATCGCCAGCAGCACGAGATCGGCCCGGATCTCGCGTTCGGTCCCCTCGACCTTGGTGAACCTGCCGTCGACCATCTCGACCTCGTGGAGCAGCAGCGCACGAACGTTGCCCGCGCCGTCGTCGACGAAGTGCTCGGTGTTGACGCTGTACAGGCGCTCGCCGCCCTCCTCGTGGGCCGACGTCACGCGGTAGACGAAGCTCCACTGCGGCCACGGGTTGCCGGGCGCCCGGTCGTCCGGCGGCCGCGGCAGGATCTCCAACTGCGTGACCGACGCTGCTCCCTGGCGATGGGCGGTACCGAGGCAGTCGGCGCCGGTGTCGCCGCCGCCGATGATGACGACGTGCCTGCCGGCGGCGTCGATCGGTGACGAGTCGAGATCGCCCTCTTGCACCAGGTTCGACAGCGGCAGGTACTCCATCGCTTGGTGGATGCCGTTCAGGTCACGTCCGGGGATCGGCAGATCGCGCCACGCCGTCGCACCACAGGCGAGCACGATCGCGTCGTTCGATGCGACGAGGATGTCGATGTCGATGCCTGGGCCGACCTTCGCGTTGGTTCGGAACTCGGTGCCCTCGGCCTCCATCTGCCGAAGTCGCCGTTCGAGGTGACGCTTCTCCATCTTGAACTCAGGGATCCCGTAGCGCAGCAGACCCCCAATCCGGTCGGCGCGTTCGAGCACGACCACGTCGTGCCCTGCGCGCGTGAGCTGCTGGGCGGCGGCCAGCCCGGCGGGTCCGGAGCCGACCACCGCCACCCGCATGCCCGTCTTGACCGACGGGATCTGCGGCACGACCCATCCTTCGTCCCAGGCCCGATCGATGATCTCGAC
>DASUEW010000542.1:0-4686 GCA_036274875.1 Ilumatobacteraceae bacterium | reverse complement strand
GTTGCCCGAACCGCCGCCGAACCCCCCGACCACGCCCGCGTAACTCGCCCTATCGACACGGCGAATTCGCGAGCTGAACGACGCGGCGCACCCGGGACCTACGGATGGGGAAGACTCCTGCACGGTCACCTAACACCACCGAGGAGCGCATGGTGAAGCCTCAACCAGGTGAGTCTGTCGACGAGCCTGCCCGGTCGACCCCCGTCTACGGCAGCTGCGACGTGCTGGTGATCGGAGGCGGGCCGGCCGGCACGGCCGCGGCCGTCGCAGCCGGCCGCCTCGGGGCTGACACCGTGCTCGTGGAGCGATACAACCACTTGGGCGGCCTGTCGACCGGAGGTCTCGTGTCGTGGATCGATCGGATGACCGACTGGGATGGGAACCTCCTGGTGGCCGGCGTCGGCGCGGAGCTCATCGACCGGTGCGGCCCAGACGCAACCCTCGGACCTACCCCCGATATCTGGGGTTCGAAGAACGCCGTCGAAGCCGCCTACTGGCGCGTCCGTACGGCAGCGTTGCGGGACACCGTGCATTGGTCGCCCACCGTCGACCCCGAAGTACTGAAGCTCGTCACCAACGACATCGTCCGCGAGTCGAACGTGCACACGCTCATGCACTGTTGGGTGGTGGCAGCGATCACGCGCGACAACGCCATCCACGGAGTGATCTTCGAGAGCAAGCAGGGACGGTTCGCGCTCACGGCGCCTGTCGTCATCGACTGCACCGGCGACGGGGACGTGTTCGCGATGGCAGGAGCTGGGTTCGACGACGACTTCGACGGCGAGAGCGCGCACGCACGCCTCACCACGAGCTTTCGCTTCGGCAACGTCGACATGCGCCGCTATCTGGATTTCCGGATGCTGCGTCAGACCGAGTTCAGCGAGATCATGCACCGCGCGTCGAGCGAGGGCATCTCGCTCCTGGCGCACCCGACACCGTACGACTCGGTGGCGCTGTTCCTCACGCCCAAGATGTCGGGCTACTCAGCGCTCAACGTCGCCGATCTCACCGAGGTGGAGTTCATCTCGCGCGACGTCGCGCGCAAGGGACTGGTGTTCTTCCGCGAGAACGTGCCCGGGTTCGAACGGGCCTGGATCCTCGACACGGCATCACAGGTCGGCACGCGCCACGCCAGACGCCTCGTCGGTGCCGAGCGGATCACGATCGATCACTGGCGCGACGACGGCGGCTATCCCGACAGCATCGGCCTGTGTCCCGGCCTGACTCCGAGCTTTCCCACACTCCAGATCCCGTACCGCAGCCTGCTCCCCGCAAGCACGAACGGTCTCCTGGCCGCGGGTCGCAACCTCTCGGCCGACACCAAGTCGCACGCCGCCCTGCGCGAGATCCCGGAGTGCTGGGTGATGGGTGAAGCGGCCGGGGTGGCGGCCACGCTCGCCGTGGACGGCGGCGTCGCGGTGCGCGACATCGACATTCGCGCGCTGCAGGCGCAACTCGTCAAGCAAGGCGGCATCGTCGACCGGCCGAACCAGCGAAGCCAGCACGACAAGAGTGACGGCCCGGAACTCGGGCTCGACGAGTCGATCCACTGGCAAGCGGTCGACGAGGCGCGCGCGTTCGACTAGCGCGTGACGATGGCACCGATGTCGGTGTCCCGCTCGGGTGCAGCCCCCGCACGGGCGGTCCCGACTGGGACGATCCACGACGCCGTCAGGGCGCCACGGTTGGGTCGGTGACGCGCCCTATGAACAGGATCGTGCCGGCGCCTCGGTCGCGTATCACGTAGAGGTATGGCCGATTGACCGTGACCGTGGGTCCGTGGGAATCGACCATCTCTCCACCGGTCGCCGCGGCGGCGCGAGTGCCCTGTTCGTCGACCTCGACGAACGCCTCGTGCTCGACCTGGTCGAGCCACAGGCCGCCGCCTTCGACCATGCCGGAGAAGTCGGCCGACGCGCCGAACGCGGTCGGCATGCCCAACGCGCTGAGGGTCTCCTTCAACGTGAGATGGGTGCGGGCCGACCACCGCGGGAGCGACAGGTGGATGCCACCGTCGGCGATCGTCCCCATCACCGACTCGAGCGACTCCGGCGTGAGCGCGGCCTCGAACGTTGCGAGGTCGGCAGGGACGATCACCACCATCGACAACGCACCGCCGCCGTAGGGCAGCTCGACGGCCTGGTATTCCTCGGTCCACGCCGACGGCAGGTACTCGTCGTAGTGCATCATCGGCACCTGGACGACGCTGCCGTCGAGTCGCGTGAACGGTTCCTCGCGAGTGGATGCCGGATCGAACGGGAACTCCCACGGCGCGTCGAGTGCGACGGCATTGACGAGCACCATTCTGGTCAGAGGCGTGAGCGATCCTGGCGGGAAAAGCTCCGTGATGAGATCATTCGTCCGTTCCGCGACCCAGCCGTTGACCAACTGCCGTTGGGCGTCGGCATCGGCGACGAAATCGGCCTCGGCGAGTGGTGATCCGTAGGCGCCGGTGAGCACGTCGAGGTAGTCGCCGCGCAGCGGCAGCCCGGGCATGGTCCAGACCTTGTTGGCCGCCGCCCACGTCGTCGGACTCCCGGCGGTACGGGCATCCAACGTCAGGTCGTAGGCGTTGATCCCCTCGTGCCAATCCTGGGGAGGAAGGGAAGTGGAGTGCAACACGTCGGCCATCTCCGTCGCCGTCTGCCCTCGGGCGCCGGCGTAGATCATGCCGAGTGCGAACGTGACGCTGTACGGGCTGATCACCGTGTTGCCGGTCTCGGAGGCGATGACCGCTCGGTAGAGATCTATCGCGAACGCGTTCATCCCCGCCACCGCGGCGGTCGTGTTGCGGCCGTCGGCCCCTCCATCGACCGACCGCTCGGTCACCGACCCGAACCGCAACGGCAACACCGACTCGGAATCGACCTCTGTGCTCGCCGTCGCGGGAGTGGGGATGGTCGAGTCCGACGCGCGGGGAGTGCGGTCAGACGATGACGGCACGGCCGACTCGCCTGACCCGTCTCCGCATGCCACGAGCGCAGCCGCGACGGCTGCACACACCACGAGACCACTGATGCGCCGCATGGTCATTCGACGCTGCTCGTGGGCTCCGAGTTCCCGCCGTGGGTCAGTCTGAACGCGCAGGGGCCGCTTCGCGATCCGCAACGACGCGCAGCTCGTCGACGACGGCAACCGCGGCGGTCACCGCGCGGGTCATGCTCGCCCGTCCGTGCCCGGTACACGGGACCCACGGCACGTCGTAGAACCTGGCGTCTCGTCGGACCCGCTCTCCGAGCCCGGTACGAACGAGGCTCATGACGACCGCCACATGGGCTTCAGCGAGTGCCCCGGCGATCCTGTTGGCGTCCGTTGCCCAGCCGGACGTCCACCCGGGATGGAACCAGGTGATCGACACGCGGTCATCGATCCGCTCCGTGAGGTCGGAATCGACGAGCCGGAGCGACTCGGTCGGAGCAGCGAGGGCGACCGAGTCGCTCCGCGAGCAGCGCGAGGAAGTGGTGGGTACACCGCGACCGGTCGAGGTAGCACAGTGCAACAGCGGTGCAACGACCTGCGCCCACGAGCCCTTGGTCGGCGGCCGGCAAAGGAACGGCGTCCGACCGCACGCGGTGCGGCCGTGGGCGATTGTGACGATCTGATGACAGCTTCTCAAGGACGGGACCGTCGAGACGATGAACACGTCGCCTTTCCACGGATGGAGCCCATATGTCACACCACTCATCATCAGCCTGCGCCGCACCTACAGGGCGCAAGCGCCGATCGATGGTGGTGGCACTCGCTGCTCTCGTTGCAGCCCTGGGTTCTGTGATGACAATTCCTCGCGATGGCGTCGAGGCCGCGAGTCTCACCACCGCCGGATGGACCACCAATGCCACACCGGCGTCGGCCAGCGCCTCACGTGGCACGACGGCGAGGGTGTCGATCAGGGTGAAGTCGTCGTCCACGCGTCGGGGCCTCGTCGACCTGGAGATCCACAGCTCGACCGGCGCGGTGTTCCAGCAGTACTGGGACAACCAGTCGTTCACCAAGGGCGTGAACCGCAGGTTCACCGCCCGGTGGAACATCCCCGCCAACCAAGCCGTCGGCGCGTACAAGGTCAAAATCGGGATGTTCGGCGTCGGCTGGAACCCGTTCCAGCATTGGAACGATTCCGCCGGAACGCTCACGGTGACGTCGGCAGCCACGCCAACGACCACGGTGCCGCCGACGACCACGGCACCGACCACCACGACGACGACCACCACCACGACGACCACCACCACCACGACGACCACGGTGCCGCCGAGCACGACGACGTCGACGCCGGCCACGACTACTACGGCGCCGCCGACCACCACCACCACCACGACGACCATCGCACCGACCACCACGACGACGGCGCCGCCGACCACCACCACCACGACGACGGCGCCACCGACCACCACCACGACCATCCCACCGACCACCACGACGACGGTTCCTTCCGGACCTCCTGCGCAGCCGCCGACGCGGCTCAACTGGGTGGGCTCGAACTCCTTCGCAAACGGCGTCAACGTGCCGTGGATGACCTGGCCCTACGCCCCCGGACACGGTGATTTCGGTGGCGGCACCACGGACGGTGTGGTTGCCAACAGGAGCGCGATCGCGGTCGGTTTCGCCAAGCTGCAGGCCTCGGGAACCCATGTCGCTCGCTGGTGGACGTTCCAAGGGGACGCGTGGCAGATCAGCCGTGACGCCAACGGC
>DASUEW010000541.1:0-4399 GCA_036274875.1 Ilumatobacteraceae bacterium | reverse complement strand
CGTACATGTTCGTCGACGTCCTGGTCGACATCTCGATGAACCTCCAAGGCTCGTGGATCAGCGCCCGCCGGCACACGCCGGTCATGAACCGCCTGCACGGCGTGTGGAGCCTGGGCACCTTCACCGGCGGACTCGGCGCGGTCGCCGCCAACGCCGCCGGGCTGTCAACCTCCACCCACCTCCTGATCGTCGCCACCGTGATGGCCGTCGCCCTCGCGTTCGTCACCCACAGCCTGCTCCCGAGTGACGAGCAAGGACACAGCGACGGCACCCTCCCACCTCCTGCGGCGGACGCCTCGCGACGAACACGACTGGCGCCCGTCGTCCTGCTCGTGCTCGCCGGCATGTTCGCCGTCGTCGCCGAGGTCACCGGAGGTGACTGGGCCACGTTCCGCCTCACCGACGATTTCGATGCGTCCGCCGCGCTGGGCAGTCTCGCCTTCGTCGCCTACGCCGTCGGGATGACCACGATGCGGTTCGGGGGCGACTGGCTCCAACTCCACCTCGGCCGTGCGGGGTTGCACCGCATCAGCCTCGGCATCGCCACCACCGGCGTCATCATCGCTGCGCTCGTCCCCAACGACCGCACATCGATCGTCGGCTTCCTCCTCGTCGGCATCGGTGTCGCCACCTTCATGCCCAGGCTCCACGACGACGCCGCCCGACTCCCGGGACGCCGAGGCGCCGGACTCGGCGCGATGACCGCGGGCATGCGCGTCGCCTTCCTCATCACCCCCGTGGCCGTCGGCGGGCTCGCCGGCACCCACCTCTCCGTCGGCGACGCCATCGCGATCTTCACGATCCCGGCGTTGATCGGCCTCGCATCCGTCACCGAAGCCAACGAACGACTGCTCCGCCGCACCCTGACTACCAGCACCGCCGCGTGACCCCGTGGTCGGTTGCCGGCCCTCCCGGAAGTCGCGACGGCATGCTCGATTGCCTCTTGGGTCGAGCCGCACCGCGGGCAGGTCTCGCCGCCGCTCGCCAGTCGCTGCCAGACAATGGCAAGCGTCGCGGCGGCGGTGGTCGCCGCCGCGATTGCCGGCGCACGTCGGCGAGCACGCTGGTACGGTTGAACCAAGTCGGTTGAGCAACCCGCAGGGTCGATCCCGACGAACGAGGTTTGCGGAGGTGGATAGGTATGCCTGGAGCCTCACAGACCCGACGTGATTCCCAAGAGATCGATTCGCGTCAGCGCCGAGACCTCGCCGACGGTCGCCGAGCCGCGTCGGCGGAGCTCGGTCTGGCACAGGCCCCGCGGGAGAAGGGTGGCACCTCCCGGGAGCCTGTGCCGAGAGCGCTCGACGCGTCGGACGACGATCAACCGCGAGCCACTCCGGGGTCGGTGCAGTCCCGCAGCGAAGAGCTGCTCTCCCTGTCACCGGTCGACTACAAGGTGGTCGAGAACCGGCTACGACGGATGGCTGACCGACAGAGCATGCAGCTCGTGAAGTCTCGACGCCGCGACCGCCACGCCCCCGACCACGGCAAGTACATGCTGGTCGACAGCTTGGCGGCCGCGGTGCCCGCCGGCGGGAACTGGAGTTTGGATCTTGGTGAGGTCGAGCACATCCTGCTGTCGGCAGGTCCCACGGTGCGACGGTTGAACGCACGCAACTGCCCGCAGTGCGGGGCCCCTACCCACTCGCTGAGCGGGCTCGTGGCTGGCGCGTTGATCGACGACCGGGAGTGCCCGGACTGTGGACATTCGTTCATCGGCCAACCAGATCCGCCTCCTTGACGCCGGGGCCATCACCGCCCGCCTCGCAACATGAGACGACGACTCGTCAGGTGGCCACGGCGCGGGACATCAGTTCGGGACGTCTTGTCGATCGCGACGCCGCTGAACATCGTCGCTCAAGTGCCTTCGAAGCGCGCCGATGGTAGAGGGCACGACGACACCAGGCAGCCATCGCAGCACGCCGTCGCCGTCGTCACAGTTCGTCGGCGTCCCCCGCGTCGGCAGTCGACCGCCCGCCTATTGTCAGCTGGGCGGGGCGGTTGCCAGCGGAGTGCAGTCCCAGCGCGGTTCGCGGCGGAACCATCACACGTCGTCATCGTCGGTGTACGCCATCGGTCGCGGGGACCGCGACGGGAATACCGAGCGGACTTATGGAGCGGGGTCCTGTGATCGTTCGAGTCGTTCGTTGGTCGGTCACGTTGGTGTGTCGGGCACCCAGATCACCGAGCCGGCCATGAGCGGCGATGGCGATCGCGATGTCAGTTGTCTTGGAGTGTGGAAAGGGCGTAGGCGACGATCTCGTGGCGGTCCATGCTGGCACCGTGTCCACGGGCCCGGGTCGCCGTCGGCGAGCCGCGGAGGGCAGACGCGACCTCGGCGCGATAGGGGGCGGTAACAGCCTCCCATGGTGCGGGGCGCTGTTCGACGAAGCCCAGGATGGTCGCTGCCTCATCGACTGCTCCGCGCCGTGCGTGGAACAGCTGAGCGGTTTCGAGGGCTGACATGGTCAGCAACCACAGACGTGCGTCGTGGCTCATCGTCACGACGCGATAGAGAGCCGGGCCGACATCGAGATCGCCGCACAGAAGCCGTGAGTTGACCATGCCGAACTCGGACCATCGCTGTTGTTGAAGATTGCCGAAACGCTCGGCGGCTTCGGCGGATCGTCGGTACTCCTCGTGGGCACGGTTTCCGTCCGGTGGGTCTGCGAGATACAGCAATCCGTTGCCTCGGTAGAACGAGAAGACGCTGGATGCTGCACCTGATCCTGTCCCCTCGAAGAACCCGCTGGCACGTTCGACCTCGTCGAAGTAGCTGCGGTCGCCGGCTCCGAGGAGAATGTTGAAGATCATGTTCCACGACTTGATTCGCAGCACGTGCGAGTCGGTGTCGGCGATGATCTTCCGGAACTGTTCGATCAGAGAGCGGGCCTCGTCGGTCCGCCCGCTCGCCATCAACGCTTCTGAGTGCCACACGAGGCAGATGCCGGTGCTCACGTCGTCACCCCCGAGCATCGCGCCTTCGAGACCCAACTCCACGGCGCGATCCGCATCGCCGAGCTGGTGAGCCCAGTAGGCACGCATTCCGAGACTGGCGGCACTCCGACCACCGGCTCGATGAGCGAGTTCGCCGACCTCGACGGCCCAGTCCTCGTGTTCGTGGCGCATCTCGATTTCGGCGAAGGCACCAGTAACAATCAACAACCGTTCGGCGACGTGGAGATCGCCGCGGACCACTGACCAGTTGAGTGCTGCGCGCAAGTTGTCCCACTCTGCATCGAAGAACGAGAAGAACTCCGCTTCGTTCGACGTGTACGCCTTTCGCCATGCGCCGGCCGCTTCGTTGGCATAGAAGCGTAGGTGTCGATCTCTGAGCTCACCGGTCCGATCGCGGTCGGCGAGCCGCTGCTCGGCGTACTGACGGAGCGTCTCGAGCAGGCGGTAGCGAGTCCGTCGGCCCAACGGCTCGGCGACGACCACCGACTTGTCGACGAGGTCAGCGAGGAGATCGAGGAGATCGTCGGTGGCGGAGTTGCTGCAGATGCCTTCGACCGCCTCGAGGTCGAACGACCCCGCGAAGACCGACAGCTCGTCGAACAGGTTGCGGGAGGCATCCGACAACAGTCGATACGACCACTCGACAGCGGCGTGCAGCGTCTGATGACGCTCCAGGCGGCCCCGTCCGGCCCCGCGTAGGAGACGGAAGCGCTCATCGAGCCGGTCGAGGATTTCGGCTGGGCTCAGTGACCGAACCCGAGCTGCTGCCAACTCGATGGCGAGCGGGATCCCGTCGAGCCGGCCGCAGATGGCCTCGATCGCGTCGCGGTCACGCTCCAGGTGGAACTCGCTGTCGACTGCGGCCGCCCGGTCGGCGAACAGTTGGACACCGGCGGCGGGATCGAGAGATGGCACGCGGACGACCCGTTCGCCCGGCACACCCAGTGGTTCCCGACTGGTGGCCAGCATCGTCAGGGTGGGGCAACGTGCAGCCAGTTCCTCTGCAAGATCGGCGACGGACGTCACCAGGTGCTCGCAGTTGTCGAGAATCAGCAGCACCCGGCGATCGCGACACCAGTCGACAATGACATCAACACCGGTCATCCCCGGCTGTGGTTGTGCGCCGATGCTTTCGATGGCGGCCGGCATCACTGCGTATGGATCGGCGATCGGTGCCAGCTCGCACATCCAGACACCACCTGGAAAGTCGTCTGCGGTCAGCAATCCGATCTCGGTCGCAGCTCGTGTCTTGCCGACTCCTCCTGAGCCCGTCAGGGTCACTAGCCGGTAGTCGCCGAGCGCCGCGATCCGTCTCTGCAGATCGGCCAGATCGCCGACGAACTCGGTCTGTGGGCGACGGAGATTGCCGACCACTGTCCGATCGCTCTGCAGCGGCAGATCGATCCAGGGAAACCCCGGGCTGCCCACGCCGACCACTTGG
>DASUEW010000540.1:0-6165 GCA_036274875.1 Ilumatobacteraceae bacterium | reverse complement strand
CGCGTCCACGACGTCGCGGCCGGGCACGACTACTTCACGGTGCGCGCGGCCCTGCGGGGCGAGCGACCCGTCGATCCGGCGTTGACGCTGCCGATCGAGCTGCGCAAGGAGCCGCCGGCGTGACGCGGCGACGCGCGGCTGCGCGAGACTCGCTGACATGACTGCACGACGCACCGTCGACGGAATGGTGGCCGAGGCCAAGGCGCGGATCGAGGAGCTGTCGGTCGAGGAGCTGCAGGCCGAGCTCGAGCGCGGTGACGTCAAGCTCGTCGACATCCGCGACTTCCGTGAGCGCGTCGACCGGGGGACGATCCCTGACGCCATCTCGGCGCCGCGGGGGATGCTCGAGTTCTGGTTCTGCCACGACAGCAAGTACTTCCGGGGCGGGTACGAGTACGACGACCGCATCGTCCTGTATTGAGCTGGCGGGGGCCGCTCGGCCCTCGCCGCCGACGTGCTCGGCGAACTCGGGTACACCAACGTCGCCCACCTCGAGCCCGGCTTCAACGGCTGGGAGAAGGCCGGCGGCGCGGTCGTCGACGCCGCCGAGAAGTCCGAGTGGACCCGCGTCACACCCAACTCGTGAAGTTTCGGCGCTCCCACGGCGCCGAAACTTCACGAGATCACGCCTCGCGACTTCAATTGGTGAGACGGCGGTAGCGGGCCGGCTTGCCGGTGTTGCCCCACGCGAAGCCGACGAGCTGGTTGAGGTACTTCAACGTGTCGCCGCGCTGGGTGAGGCGCGGGCCGGCGGCGGTCAACGCACCGTCGGCGACGATGTGGGCGCCCGACACGAACCGGCTGTCGTCGGACGCCAACCACGTCGCGACGCCGGCGATGTCCGACGGCTCCCCGCGGTCCGGCCATGGTTGCAGGTCCTGGCGCCACTCGTCGGCGGCGTCGGGGTCGCCCCGGTGGAGCAGATCGGTGTAGACCGCGCCGGGGCAGATGACGTTGACGCGGATCCGGTGCGGCGCCAGCTCGACGGCGGCCGACTGCGTGAGGTTGATCACGGCCGCCTTGGCCGCCGAGTAGGCCTGCGGGCCGCCTCCCCCGCTCAACCCGGCGACCGATGCCGTGTTGATGATCGAACCGCCTTCGCCCTGGGCGATCATCGTGCGAGCCGCGTACTTGGTGCCGAGGAAGACCGATCGGGTGTTGACGGCGAACGTGGCATCCCAGTCGTCGACGTCGAGCTCGGTGATCGGACCGAACGCGCCGCCGATCCCTGCGTTGTTGAACATCACATCGAGCCGTCCGAACGACTCGACGGCAAGCGCGACCAGCGCCTCGACGTCGGGCTCGCTCGAGACGTCGGTGGGTGAGAACCGCACCCGATCGGCGACGCCGTCGTCTTCGGCGGCGGCGACCAACGCCGCGCCGCGTTCGGTGTTGAGGTCGCCGACGACGACACTCGCACCCTCGTCGAGGAACCGCTCGACCGTGGCGAGTCCCATCCCGCCGGCGCCGCCCGTGACGATTGCGACGCGTCCAGCGAATCGGTCCGTCACGACCGCGCCGCGATCGGACATGCAAGGAGTCCATCCATGTGACGTGTCACGTCTCGAGCTGGCGGGCCAGCCCTTCGACGGACTCGATGAACTCCTCGATCATGTCGTAGACGACCTGGGCGGCCGGCTTCGAGACGTTCATCGCGCCCACGATCTGGCCGACGAAGTAGTTGGCGAGCTTCTCGGCGCCCGAGCCGGCCCGGTACGCCGACCGGTCGATGCGAATGATGGCGTCGTTGATCAGCACCGGTTGCATCGGCATGCCGAGCGGTTCTGGCGTGGCGGGGTTCTCCCACTCGTCGGTCCACGCCGACTTCAGCTGACGGGCGTGCTTGCCGGTTCGTGATCGGGAGCGGATCGTGTCGGCCGACGTGGCGGCGAGGAACTTCTGCTTCACGACCGGATGGGTCTCGGCCTCCTCGGTCGTCAGCCACACCGACCCGCACCACACGCCCTGGGCGCCGAGCGCCATCGCCGCGGCCATCTGGCGTCCCCGGCCGATGCCGCCTGCACCGAGCACCGGCACCGGCGCCACGGCGTCGACGATCTCGGGGATCAGCACCATCGTGCCGATCTCACCCGTGTGTCCACCGGCCTCGTACCCCTGGGCGACGATCACGTCGACGCCGGCGTTGACGTGACGCTCGGCGTGCTGGGCCTTGCCGGCCAGCGCCCCGACGAGTCGCCCCTCCTCCTTGACCCGCTCGATCATGTGCGCCGGCGGTGGACCGAGGGCGTTGACGACGAGCGCGCTGCGGTGGGCGAGGGCGATCTCGAGGTTCGGAGCTGCGCTCTCGGCGGAGAACGGCGCCGCTTGATCGCCACGCCCGCCGCCGAAACCCAGGCCCTTGTCGTCGTCGGGGAGGTCGGGCACGTCGTAGCGACGGAGGATGTCGTCGACGAACGCAATGTGCTCGGGCGGGATCAGCGCCCGGACGTCGTCGAGCGTGAACTCCCCGGCGTCGGAGCCGGCGTACTTCGCCGGCACGATCAGGTCGACGCCGTAGGGGCGGTCGCCGATCTCGTCCTCGATCCAGTCGAGGTCGATCTCGAGTTGGCGCTGCGAGTGGGCGACGGCGCCGAGCACGCCCATCCCGCCGGCCTTCGACACCGCCGCCACGACGTCGCGACAGTGGCTGAAGGCGAGGATCGGCACATCGATGCCGAACATGTCGGTGATCGCCGTCTTCATGACACAACATCCTCCCGTGCACGGAGCTCAGGCTTTCTCGCGCGGGTCTCGGCCCACGACATCCCGCGTTCGACGTCGGGCTCGCGGGGCAGTCCGAGCACCTGTTCGGCGACGATGTTGCGCTGCACCGCGAACGTGCCGCCGCCGAGCGTGAGCGCCGGTGCGAACAAGTACCCGTAGTGCCAGATCGGATCGACGTCGGGATACTGGCTCGCCGCACCCCGGGGAAACCTGATCTCGGTGGCGCCGCTGCGCATGCGGACCGGGATGGCACCCGACGGTCCGGATCCCGCCAGCACGCCGTCGGCGCCAGCCAGGTCCTTGGCGAGAGCCATCACGTGCTGGCCGTGCTCGTCGGCCATGATCTTCTGGATCGACGCCTCGGCACCCGGCGTGCGGCCCTGCAGCGTGGCGCTGAGGCTGCGCAGCCGGTTGAGCCGCAGCACCTCGGCCTCGCAGTGGAGCCGGGCCAGGCGATCACGCAGCAGTGGATCGGCGACGCCGCCGTTCGAGCCGACCGACGCGCGCACGAGGTCGAGCAGCGCTTCGGCCGAGGGTCCCTCACCCCACAGCGAACCGGCCGACGACAGCGACACTCGCTCGTTCGACAACGTCACCTTGGCGAGCCGCCAACCGTCGCCCTCGTCGCCGACGCGCAGCGAGGCGGGAAGACGCATGTCGTCGAAGAACACCTGGTTGAACGAGTGCGCCGTCGTCATGTCGACGATCGGGCTCATCGACAGGCCGGGTGTGTCCATCGGGCAGATGAAGTACGAGATGCCCTTGTGCTTGGGGACGTTCGGGTCGGTGCGGACGATGAGGATGCCGTACTGGGCGTGATGGGCGCCGCTCGACCAGATCTTGGAGCCGTTGACCACGTACTCGTCGCCGTCGCGCTCGGCGCGGGTCGCGAGGCTCGCCAGATCGGAGCCCGAGTCGGGTTCGCTGAACAGCTGGCACCAGAACTCCTCTCCGCTGAGGATCGGCGGAAGGAAGCGCTGCTTCTGCTCGTCGGTGCCGGCCAGCAGGATCGTCGGCGCCGCCCATCCGATCCCGATCGGGTTGCTCGGTCGCGCCACGCCGGCGGCCCGGAGCTCGTCGTCGATGATCAGCTGGTGCAACGGGTCGGCGTCGAGGCCCCACGGCGCCGGCCAGTGCGGTACGACGTAGCCGGCCTCGGCGAGCTGGCGGCCCGTCGGGCGGGGGTGGTCGGTGAGCCAGGCACGGATCGCCAGGCGCCTCGGATCGTCGTCAGCCGGAAGGTCGAAGTCCATGTCTCACGTCCGCGGCTGGCATCTTCGGTCGACGTTACCCGGCCGACCCGGCGCCCGGCATGGCCGGACGACCATCACTTCCGGGCTGCTGATCGTTGCGGGTGTCGCCACCGGGTTGCAGCCCAGAACGGCGGAAGGGCACGGCCGTCCGTCAGTCGCGCAGCAGCGCGGTGGGGATGTCGACGACACGAGCCCGCAACCATTCGCCAAGGCTCTTGGCCTGCGCGTCCTGACGGGTCGACGCGGCGACACCTTCCTCCAAGAGCCCGTGGATCACGAAGTTGAGCGAGCGGATGTTGGGCAGCCGGTAGCGGTCGATCGGGTAGCGCCCGGCCTCGGGCAACAGCTCGTTCAGCCGCTCGGTGGTCAGGAAGCCGTCGAGCCACACCCACGCCGCGTCGCTGCGGGCGAACACACCCAGGTTGGCGTCGCCGCCCTTGTCGCCCGAGCGGGTGCCGACGATGCGCCCGAGCGGACCGGAGGTCGTCGGGCCGTCGGGCGGCTCGGCCGGCGGACCGTCGGCGGGCCGCACGGCGACCGGAACGGGCGATCGGGGTGCAGTGCGCTCGATCTGGATCGTGCGGCCGTCGACGTGCACGTACTGCGGCGCGAGGTCGGCGTCGATGAGTGCCGGACGGTAGACGCCGTACGGGCTCGCCGCGCTGGGTCCGCCGCCGACGCCGTACATGCCCGGGATGCTCGCCAGCGCGGTCTCGATGACGGCGTTCGAGAACGCCCGGCCGACCTTGCGCTCGTCGGGATCCTTCACCGAGATCCGCCACAGCGCCGTCGCCTCCTCGTTCGTCGCCGGGTCTGGCTTGTCGGTGCGCACGACACGAGTCACGACCGACGCGAAGTCGTCCGGACCGTACGGGCAGGCGGCCCAGAACGCGCCCGCCACGACCTCCGCCTTGTCGTCGACGTCGAGGCCGGTCAACGCGATCGCGATGTCGTTGCGATAGCCGCCGAGCTCGTTCATCGCCACCTTGAGCGTCGTCGGCGGGGGTTCGCCCTTGACACCGTGGATGCGGACCCGGTCCGGCGCGACCTGTTCGAGCTGGATCGTGTCGAAACGGGCGGTGACATCGGGGCCGAGGTAGGCCGGCCCACCGATCTCGTACAGCAGCTGCGACGTGACGGTGCCGATCGACACCTGGCCGCCGGTGCCGTCGTGCTTGCCGATCACCGACGAGCCATCGGCGGCGACCTCGGCCCACGGGAAGCCGAGCCGGGCCATGCCTGGCACCTCGGTGAAGAACGAGTAGTTGCCACCCGTCGCCTGCGCGCTGCACTCGATGACGTGTCCGGCCACGACCCCGCCGGCGAGGGCATCCCAGTCGTCGCCGGCCCAGCCGTGGTGCCACGCGGCGGGCCCGCACGCCACCGCGGCGTCCGTGACGCGGCCGGTGATCACGATGTCCGCGCCGTTGGCGAGGGCCTCGACGATCCCCCAGCACCCGAAGTAGGCGTTGGCGGTGACGAGCCTGGTGTGGTCACCGATCTCGTCGCCCTCGACGAACGGAACGATCGAGCCGGAAGCCACGAGCTCGCCGATTCGGGGGAGGAGGTCGTCGCCGTCGACGTACGCGATCTTCGGGGCCAGCCCGAGCTTGTCGGCGACCTCATGCACCGCATCCGCGCAACCGCGTGGATCGAGCCCACCCGCGTTCGACACGACCTTGATCGACCGGTCGAGGCACGTCCCCATCACGTGTTCCATCTGGGTGACGAACGTGCCGGCGAACCCGCCGCCCGGCCGCTTGGCCCGGATCCGGCTGAGGATGAGCATCGTCAGCTCCGCCAGCCAATCACCGGTGAGCACGTCGATCGGACCGCCCTCCACCATCTCGCGCGCCCCTGACAGACGGTCGCCGAAGAACCCCGAGCAGTTGGCGATCCGGATCGGTTCGGTCATCGCGTCAGTGTCTCCAGTCGCGCGCTCGACGTGTCGTCCATGGCAGTTCACTCGAGGGCGTCGAGCACGACGAGCAGGTCGCCCGCATCGACGCGATCGCCGACCCCGATGCGCACCTCGGCGACGGTGGCCGCGCCCGCGGCGGTGATCTTGTGTTCCATCTTCATCGCTTCCAACACGAGCAGCAGTTGACCCTCGGCCACCTCGTCACCGGGCCCGACGTGGACGGCGATGACGGTACCCGGCAGCGGAGCGACCGGGCCACTGCCCACG
>DASUEW010000539.1:0-2516 GCA_036274875.1 Ilumatobacteraceae bacterium | reverse complement strand
GAGCGAATCGGCAACCTCCGACAGCGTTCCGATCGATAGCGGACCGGGCGACAGCGAGCCGAGTGACCGCGCGCGGTGTGTCGTCCGCATCCACGGCAAGGGCGGCACTGGCGGCGCTTCGTCCGAGACCGACGGGATCATCCAGGTCTTCCCCACCGGCAACGCCGACGGCTGGGGCGGCCGCCAGTGGCTCTACTTCCCCGACGAGTCCTTCGTCGAGGCGCGCGACATCGTCGCCGCCGCGGCCGAGGCCGAGGGGTGCACCCGATTCGTTGTCGACGGGTTCTCCAACGGCGCCGCGTTCGCCGCCAAGCTGTACTGCCGCGGCGAGACGTTCGATGGCCGGTTGGTCGGCGTCGTCATCGACGACCCGGTGCCCGACAACGGCGTCGCCGACTGCATGCCGTCGGCCGCCGTGGCCGGCGCGCTGTACTGGACTGGCGGGTTGGATGCACAGGCTCAGCCAGGCACTGACTGCGCCTCGATCGATTGGACGTGCGACGGAGGGACGCTGATCGGCATCGAGCCCTACGCCGCGGCGCTCGGACTCGACGTCCAGCCCAGCCCGTTCTCCGAGCACGAGTGGTACCTGGATGCGCCCGAGATCGAGACCTGGCTGGAGCACTGATCGCGAACACGCGAGGCCCGGTCGGGAGCGATACGACCGTCGCCCGTGGCACACTGCGGGCGTGCCGTGGTTGGTCAGCGACGCCCGGGTGTTCGCGTCGGCGGACGTGGCGTCGAGCCGCTCCGCCCGGCGCAACGGTCTCATCGGACGCGACGGTTTCGAGGGTGCCCTGGTGTTGCGTCCGTGTCGCTGGGTCCACACGATCGGGCTGCGCTTCCCTCTCGACGTCGCGTATCTCGATGAAGAGGGCGTGGTGCTGAAGACGGCGCGAATGGCACGACGACGTGTCGGTGTGCCCGTGTGGAAGGCGCGCACGGTCGTCGAGGCCGAAGCGGGTGCGTTCGAACGGTGGGGACTCCAGGTCGGCGACGTCATCGAGGTTCGGGACGACGACGCGTGACCGGGGCCACCCCCACCCTCCATCTCGTCGCAACTCCGATCGGCAACCTCGGCGACCTCGCGCCTCGCGCGATCGACATCCTCGGCAACGTCGCGCTCGTGTGTTGCGAGGACACACGGCGGACGGGCCGACTGCTCCAGCACGCCGGCATCAGAGCCGCACGCCTCGCGGTCTGCAACGAGCACACCGAGCTGAGCCGCATCGCCGAGGTGCTGGACACGCTCCTCGCCGGCGACGACGTCGCGCTCGTCACCGACGCCGGCACCCCGGGGATCTCCGATCCCGGCGAGCGACTCGTGCGGGCGACGCTCGATGCCGGGTTCCGAGTGTCGGCTGTTCCCGGACCGGCCGCGGCGGTGATGGCACTCGTGATCTCCGGGCTGCCGACCTCGCGCTACGTGTTCGAGGGATTCCTCCCCCGTTCGGGCAAGGAACGTTCGACCCGGCTCGCCGACGTCGCGGCCGAGCAACGGACGGTCGTGATCTACGAGGCGCCGCACCGCATCCAGCGCACGTTGCACGACCTGGCCGAGGCATGCGGGGACGACCGACAAGTCGCGGTCGCCCGCGAGCTCACGAAGCTCTACGAGACCGTCACGCGCGGAACGCTCGGCACGATCGACATCGGCGACCCGCGCGGCGAGTACGTGATCGTCCTCGCCGGCCAGGCGAGCACTGCTGAGCCGCCCGACGACGACACGATCCGCACCGCGTTGCAGGCGCAACTCGACGCGGGGGCGACGCGACGGGACGCCGCGGCAGCGGTCGCAGCGCAACTCGGTGTGCCCAAACGCACGGCGTACGCGCTCGCGACCGGCATGCCGGGCCCCGGTACCCTCACCGGCACGCACAGCAGCAACGCCAGCCCGAGCAGACAGGGTTCGAGGTGAGCGAGTACGTCGCCGTCGCGAGCTCGGGCCCGAGCGCCGCGTTCTTCGACCTCGACCGCACGCTGATCTCCGGTTCGTCGGCCTTCACCCTGGCGCTCGCCGGACGCAGCGCCGGGCTGATCCCCACCCAGGAGCTCGTGCGCGACACGCTCGGCGCGATCCTGTTCAAGTTGCGCGGCGCCAGCGACGGCACCACGGACGAGGTCCGCGACCGCGTGCTCGGCTTCGTGAAGGGCAAGCGCCAGGACGACCTCGTCAAGCTCAACGAGCGCGTGCTCCCGACACTCCTCGGCAAGATCCGCCCGGAGGCACGACGACTGCTCGACCTCCATCACGACGGCGGGCGGGCGACCTACATCGTGTCGGCTGCACCGCACGAGATCGTCGAGCCACTCGCCCACGCGCTCGGCATGACTGGCGGCATCGGCACCCGTGGGCAGGTGATCGACGGGATGTACAACGGCGTGCTGGAGGGCCCGTTCTGCTACGGGCCGGGCAAGGTCGAAGCGATCCGCGAGCTGGCGAGGTGGGAGGGCCTCGACCTCGCCCAGTGCTACGCATACAGCGACTCGGCCAGCGACCTGCCGATGCTGCAGGC
>DASUEW010000538.1:0-12686 GCA_036274875.1 Ilumatobacteraceae bacterium | reverse complement strand
CGACGGCCGGCGGCGCCAGTTCGTCAGGTGCCGGAGCGTCATCGGGGGTGGCGTCGAGCCCATCCGCTCGGCCGTCGTCCGCCTGACGCGACCGGCGTCGATCCTCGGCGCGGCACAGGATCAGCGTGACGAGCACCACCGATGCCGCGCCGAGGAGCACCCCCGCGATCACATCAGTGAGGTAGTGCATGCCGCGATACATCCGCGCCACACCGACGATGATCGGTACCGCCGCCGCGAAGACGACCGCGAGGGCTCGTATCCAGCGCTTGCGCGTGTGCCAGAACACGACGATCACGATCGCCGCGTAACACGCCGCGGCGGCGGCGTGACCAGACGGGAAGCCGGTGTCGACCGGCGATGCATCGACCTGCTCGACGTCCGGCCGCGGACGTTCGACGAGCCACGTGACGGAGATGAACACCATCGCCTCGATGATCAGCGGAACCGCCACCACGAGAGCTTCGAGCCATCGTTTCACCACCCACAGCAACACGCCGCAGATGATCGCAGTGACGACGATCTTGATGATCGTCTCGGCGAGCCACGAGCCGGCGAGGCTCCAGTCGTCGAGCGCCGGGGTGCGCTGCTCGACGAACCATTCGGCGAGCCGCTGGTCGGCGCGCGCGATCCCGCTGTCACCGGACTCGACGATCGTCCACCCCACCGCCCACCAGATCGCCGTGAAGCCGAGATAGCACGCCAGCAGCAGACCGGCATCGCGCCACCGAAGCGGCCATGTGTCGCGCAGCCGTTCGGGCTGGTCTGTCGCATTGTTCCGCGCCATCTTGTGATCACGTCGCTCCAGTTGAGGGCGCATTTCCACCGCAATTCGTTACCCCGTGCTCACCTGACCGAAACCCCGGCAGGCGCGTTCTGTCCTCGGCTCAGCACGCGCCGAGATCGACGTCGAACACCACGTCGAGGCGCTCGATACCGTCGTCGTCGGCGGTCGCTCTCTCCAGGCAGACCGACGCCGCCTCGCCGTCGAAGGTGAGGACGCCGACGCAGTTGTCGAAGACCGGTCCATGGTCGATGTCCCAGCTCAGCTTGGGGCGCCGACCGCCGGTTGCCCGCCGCAGCCCTCGCGCGATCAGCGCGCCCACCCTTGACGTCGCGACACGCATCGCTTGACGCTCGAACGGCCGGAGCGCGTTGCGGATCGGCGAGTTCACCACTTGGTGGATGTGGCTGAGAACGGGAGTTTCGGCCGGGAAGTGGATCACCGAGTGATAGCTGAAGTGGATGTCGCCCGACAGCACGGAGATCGTCGCCGGCGGGGACGGTCGGTCGGCGCTGCCGAGCCGGGCGAGGAGCGCCACGAGCGCATCGAACGACCGCCCGAAGGCCGGCCAGTCCTCGAGGTCGAGCGCCCGGCGAACCCGTTCGCCGAGGCGGATCCCGAGACGGCCCCACGCGCCGTCGCAGACCCTCTCGTTCCATCGTTGGAGGTCGTGGATGCCACCCGGGACGAATGCCGGCAATGACGACCCGATGACGAGGTGTCGCGCGTCCGTCTCGCAGTTGTCCACGAACCACGCCCACTCGTCGTCGTCGACGATCGAGCGCTTCCCCGGCTCCAGCACCCGGCCGTTGCGAGCGTCGATCACCACCAGCGCGACGTCGCCCAGCCGGCGGGCGAAGGAGAACCGGTAGCCACCCGGAACAGGCGTGAACTCCTCTGATGACCGCGCCCAGTCGCGCAGGTACTCGGCGCCGTCGTCGAGCTCGACGAGCTCGGCCAGCATGCCTTCGGCGCGGATCTCGGCGGGGCTCAAGTTCCCGAGATGCTGGTAGATCCAGTACGAGACCAGACCGCCGATGACATGGTCGTCCCACCACGGCTGCTGACGGATCTCGCGGACCCACGAATCCGAGATGTTCCAGTCGTCGATCATGTCGTGGTCGTCGAAGATCATCGCCGTCGGCACCACCGAGAAGAACCAGCGCTCGACGTCGGGCGACCACGACTCGTGATACAGCCAGCAGTACTCCTCGAAGCCACCGACGAGCTCGGGCGGAAGTCCCTCGACGGGCTCATTCTCGCGTCGAGCCTTGATCCGCGCGTGAGTTGCGGGTGATGAGTCGTCGGCGTAGACCTGATCGCCGAGCATCACGGCGAGGTGCGGCCACTGCCCGATCGGCTGACCGAGCATGCGCAAGGCATGGGCGCGGAGGGCGTCGACACCGCGGCCGGTCGGGTCGATCTGCATCTCGAGAGTCCACGGCGGCTCGTGGGGGGCGGCCGTGCGACACGAGCCGAACAACACCCGTACCGGGCCGGAGCCAACAGTGCGGATCACGCTCGGCGGGAACCGGCTGTCGACCTTCGGCCAACGCCGCTCGCCGTCGACGCGGACCTCGTACTCCGTCGACGAGCCAGGTGCGAGCCCCTCGACGATCACGAGCGCGAAGTAGTGGCCAGCCACGGTGAACGTGCCGGTGCGGTGGCCGAGCACTTCCACGGTGCATGGCGCGTCGGTCTCCATCCAGACCGTCGCCCACGACGGCCCGACGCCGCGCAGCATCGGGCCGAGGATCAGATCCGCCACGTCACCGCCCGTCGGTGCGCGACTTCGTGTCGAAGCGGTTCACGATGGTGCGTCCCTTCTCACGACAACGTCGGGATGTGGAGAGTAGGCCACCCGCCGTGCCGCCAGACGAGCTGCCGCGCACGTGACCGTTTGTTCGTGCGTCAAGCGTCCGAGCGCTCGGCGTCCCGCGCGAGGTGTTCCGCCTGCTTGACCTCAGCGGCCGTCGCGCCCAAGGTGTCGGCGGCGGTCGCGTTGCGAAGGCCCATCGGTCGAGGAGGCCCCACCGTGCTGTCCCTCGCGGTCTGACGTTCGAGCTCGCAGTTGATCTCGGCACCGACGATGACCGCGAGCGCGGTGAGGAACAGCCACAGCAACAGCACGACGACGGCGCCGAGCGACCCGTAGGTCTCGTTGTACCTGGCGAAGTTGGCCGTGTAGATGGAGAAGATCACGGATCCGAGAACCCACATCACGGCTGCGATGACCGCTCCCGGAGACACCCACCGCCAGCGCGCGTCGTCCCGGTCGGGACCGTACCGGTAGAGGATCGCCAGGCCGACTGTCATTCCACCGAGGAGGAGCACCCATCGCAGGAGCCCGACGACGATCCGACCACCCGCATCGAGGCCGGTCTTGGCGAGCAGCGCCGGCAGCAAGGCGATGATCGCGAACGCGACGACGATGAAGAGCACCGACCCGACCGTGAGCGCCAGGGAGATGACCTTCAGCCGGAGGAAGCCGCGGGTCTCCCTCTCGTCGTACGTCCGGTTGATGGCCTCGACGAGATGCGATACGCCGCTCGACGCCGACCACAGGGCCAGCACGAGGCCGATGATCGCACCGACAACGGCATCACCACCCGCCGACGAAACGATCGCTTCGAGTTGTGCCGTGACCAACTCGCGCACCTCGACCGGTGCGGCAGACAGCGTCGACGTCACCTGCTCCTTGACGTCACTGGGCTCGGCGACCAATCCATAGATCGAGATCAGTGCCACCAATCCCGGCACGAGCGCCATCAGCGCGTAGAACGCGACGCCCGCTGACATCAGCGTGACGCCGTCATCCTTCGCCTCCGCTCGCACACGAACCAGCACGTCCTTCCATCCGGCCGGCGGGATCTCGGTCGGCTGGTCGGCGTCGCGGCCCCGTCCATCCTCGATCTCGAAGTGTGCGGTCGAGCCACCGTTGGGACTGTGCGTGGGCATGCGGCGCGGGCGTACCCCGCGTCGGTCTCGCCAAAACAGCTCGACAAGTCAGGGCGGCGCGCGTCGACAGCGCGGCGGCGACGTGACCGGGACGTGCGCGCTCAGGCCGGTGGCTCGAGCACCACGCGAACTCCGAGGAGCCGCACGGGGCGCGTGAGCTCGAACCGTTCGACGACGACGAGCGCGGTTCGCGCCACCTCCGCCGGGTCGGTCGTCGGCTGCGGGAGTTTGTGGATCTTCGTGCGCGTGAAGAACGTCGCCGTGCGCACCTTGACGGCCACGTGAGTGACACGTCGCCCTTCGGCGATCACCGACTCGGCCACCTCGGCGCCCAAGCGCGCGATGTGATCATCGATCTCGGTCCGGCTCGTGAGGTCGTGCTCGAAAGTCTCCTCGCGGCTGCGCGATCGCGGTACGTGCGGTTCGTCCACGACGGGCGAGTCGTCGCCGCCGAGGCCGAGGATCTTGAGGTACGGCCCGATCGTCGGGCCGAACTGTCGCGCCAGCTGGTGGTGGTCGGCTCTGGCCAACTCCACGACCGTGCGGATCCCGCTATCGGCCAGCCGACTCGCGGTGCGCCCGCCGATTCCCCAGAGCGCGGTGACGGGCCGGTCGCCCATCGTCTCGATCCACGCTCGCCGGGTCAGCCGGGCGACACCTCCGGGCTTGGCGAACCCGGTCGCCGTCTTCGCCTGCAGCTTCGTCTCGCCGATCCCCACGGCGCACGTCAACCCGGTCTCGCTGAGGAGACGGACCTGCAACTCCCGGGCGAACGCTTCGGGGTCGGACGTGCGGACACCCACGAACGCTTCGTCCCAGCCCCACTCCTCCACCGTCACTGGGAACGACCGCAGCGTCGTCATCACGCGGAACGACGCCGCGTCGTAAGCCGGGCGGTCCGACGGCAGGAACACCGCGTCGGGGCACTTGCGGACGGCAAGGCCCAGTGGCATCCCCGACTTCACCCCGAACGCTCGTGCCTCGTACGAGGCCGTCGCCACCACCTGTCGCGGCCGGTTCGGGTTCCCATCCCCACCGACCACCACTGGGCGACCCGCCAGCTCGGGACGCCGCAAGATCTCCACCGCGGCGAGGAACTGATCGAGGTCGACGTGCAGGATCCAGTCATCCGTCGCGCTCTCGACCGCGGTTTGGTCCGGATCCGGCGTCACGCCCCGGTCGTAGCACGTTCGGGGCCGGGTCTCGCCCCGGGTCCAACAGTTCGATTTCGGTCGACACCGTGTGCGCGTCAGGTCGAACTGTTCGACCGGGGGCGACACCCGCGTGCGCTCCGGGTCCAACAGTTCGATTTCGGTCGACACCGTGTGCGCGTCAGGTCGAACTGTTCGACTGGGGGCGACACCTCGGTCCCGGCCGGAGTGCCGCAGAGCCCGTAGGCGCAGGCGATCGGCTCGGGCAACTCGAGCGCTGAAAGCGCGAGATCACGTCGCTGTCGATCTCAGGACGGGGACAACGCATCCCGCCACGAGGAGTCGACATGAGCATTCAGCGGTCCACGAAGTTGATCCCGCTGGTCACATCCTGTGCTGCAATCGCGGTGACCGTCATCGTGACGATCCCGCACTCGCCGGTATCCGCCGACGTGGGTGGCGGTACACCGGGGATGGCACGCCGGGCGGCTGCCGTGCTCGCGAGCGGATTGGACCACACCTGCGCCCGGCTGTCGGACGGATCCGTGAAGTGCTGGGGGGTCAACGACCACGGGCAACTCGGCCAGGGCGACAGCGTCAACCGTGGTGACCAGCTGGGCGAGATGGGCGACGACCTGCCGCCGGTGGATCTCGGTGCGGGGCGGACAGCGATCTCCGTGGCCGCCGGCCGGTATCACTCGTGCGCGCTCCTCGACGACCACACGGTGAAATGCTGGGGCGCCGGTGCGAACGGTCAGCTCGGCCAGGGTGGGGTCGCTGATCTCGGCGACGGCCCGGGAGAGCTGGGCGACAACCTCGACGCGATCGAACTCGGAACCGGACGAACCGCAACGGCGATCGCGGCCGGCTGGTACCACAACTGTGCGATCCTCGACGACGGATCCGTGAAGTGCTGGGGGTCGAACAATTTCGGCACGCTCGGTCGAGGCGGTGGTGGCGACATCGGGGAACAGCCCGGTGAGATGGGCGACGCCCTGCCACCGGTCGACCTCGGCACGGGGCGCACGGCCACGGCGATCGCGGCCGGCCTCGCAGGCACCTGCGCGATCCTCGACGACGGATCCGTGAAGTGCTGGGGCGCCAACAGTCACGGTCAGCTGGGCCTCGGTGACGTCGAGCACCGCGGCGACGATCTAGGCGAGATGGGCGACGCCCTGCTCCCGATCGACCTCGGAACCGGGCGCGTCGCGGTCGCGATCAGCGCAGGGAACAGCCACATGTGCGCGATCCTCGACAACGGCTCGCTCAAGTGCTGGGGCTGGAGCCTGGCCGGACAGCTCGGTCAGGGCGACACCGAGGCTCGCGGCGACGAACCCGGCGAGATGGGCGACGCACTGCTCCCGATCGATCTCGGCGGCGGCCTCGCGCCGTCCGGTGTGTCGGCCGCCGGGCATCACACGTGCGCCGTCATCGGCCTCGGCGACGTGAAGTGCTGGGGCGAGAATCAGTCGGGTGAGCTCGGCCAGGGGGACCTTGCCGACCGCGGTGACGGCGCCGGCGAGATGGGCATCGCCCTCGCCGAGGTCGACCTCGGAACCGGGCGGGCGGCCACTGCGGTCGCCTCAGGCGGCAACCACTCGTGCGCGCTGCTCGACGACTTCACCGTCAAGTGTTGGGGACGCAACTTCGACGGCCAGCTGGGCCAGAGCCACACCGACAATCTCGGCAACGCAGCCGGCGAGATGGGCGACGCCCTCCCGCCGATCGACGTCGGTACCCGGGACGCCGTGACGGCGGTCGCGACGGGAGTGGCTCACTCGTGCGCGATCCTCGACACCGGCGAGGTGAAGTGCTGGGGCGAGAACGCCTCCGGCCAGCTCGGCCTCGGCGACACATCCGACCGCGGTAACGGACCGGGTGAGATGGGTGCCGTCCTCCCCGCCGTCGGTCTCGGAAGCGGCCGGACGGCGACGGCGATCGCAACCGGCAACGGACACACGTGCGCGATCTTGGACACCGGCGCGGTGAAGTGCTGGGGCGAGAACGGCAACGGCCAGCTCGGCCAGGGCGACACCGCCGACCGCGGCGACAGTGCCGGTGAGATGGGCGACAACCTGGCCCCGATCGACCTCGGCACCGGGCGCACCGCAACGGCGATCGCCGCCGGCGGCGGGCACACCTGCGCGGTGCTCGACGACGGCGACATCAAGTGTTGGGGTCAGAATGGCTCGGGCCAGCTGGCCCAGGGCGACACGGCGACACGTGGCGATGGCCCGGGGGAGATGGGCGACAACCTCGATCCGACCAATCTCTTTCCCGACGCCATCGCCATCGCGGCTGGGCAGCTCCACACGTGTGCACTGTTCGATGGTGGCGACGTCTTCTGCTGGGGCCAGAACGTGCTCGGGCAACTCGGCCAGGAGAGCACGGACAACTGGGGAGACGGCGGCCTCGAGGCCCTCAATGCGATCGAGCTCGGCACCGGCCGCACCGCGATCGCGATCGCGGCCGGTGGCTACCACTCGTGCGCCGTCCTCGACGACGGCACCGCCAAGTGCTGGGGCGCCAACGGCTCGGGCAACCTGGGCCAGGGCGACACCGCGACACGCGGCGACGGCGCCGGTGAGATGGGCGACAGTCTCGATCCGATCGACCTCGGCACGGGCCGCACCGCGATCAGTGTCGGCGCCGGGCTGGAGCACTCGTGCGCGACGCTCGACGACGGTACTGCCAAGTGCTGGGGTGAGAACGGCTCAGGGCAGCTCGGTCTCGACAGCACCAGCGATCGAGGGAACGCGGTGAACGAGATGGGCGACAACCTCGACCCGATCGATCTCGGCACCGGCCGCACTGCCATGGCCCTCGCCGGCGGGTTCGGGCACTCGTGCGCACTGTCCGACAGCCGGGCCGTGAGGTGCTGGGGTGGCAACACGCAAGGTCAACTCGGCCAGGGCGACATCGTCGCCAGGGGCGACAACGTCGGCGAGATGGCCACCCTCCTCCCCGTCCGACTCGCCGGCAACTCACACGTGTCACCGATCCTCGATGTTCCGCTGAGCCCCACCGGCGTCGCAGCCGTCGCCGACATCACGTCGGCAACCGTCACGTGGGTGACGCCCGCGGACGACGGCGGCCGGCCGATCGTGGGCTACCGGGTCCAGTCGGCTCCAGCCGGCGCCGCGACGTGGACGACCCGGATCGAGAACTCCGGATCGCCCGCCACGAGCGCGCTCGTCACCGGACTCGTCGCCGGCGCCGGAGTCCGATTCCGGGTGGCCGCGATCAATGTGACTGGCACCGGCCCGTACTCGTCGCCGTCGCCGGCTGTCGTTCCGGCCGTCGTGCCGGCCGCGCCCGGCACCGGATCGTCGGGCAAGGATCTCGTCACGGTGCCCCCGGCGCGGCTCCTCGACACCCGGCAACCGAACTCCACGGTCGACGGCCTGCACGCGGGCGGCGGTGCGGCGCTCGCCGGCTCGATCACCGAGGTCCAGATCACCGGCCGTGGCGGCGTCCCCTCCGACGCGATCGGCGCGATCCTCAATGTCACGATCGTCGACGCCCACGCGGCGGGGTACGCCACCGTCTTCGGCTGCACCGGCACCATTCCCACCGCCAGCAACCTCAACTACTCCGAAGGTCTCACGATCGCCAACAACACGATCGTGAAGCTCTCGCCCTCCGGCGGCGTGTGCATCTACACCGATGCGGCAGCCCACGTGCTCGTCGATGTGAACGGCTACCTCCCCGCCGACAGCCACGTCGGAACCGTGGTCCCCGCCCGGCTGCTCGACACCCGCCAACCCAACTCGACAGTCGACGGCCTCCACGCCGGCGGCGGTCCGGCGCCGGCGAGTTCCGTCACCGAGGTCCAGATCACCGGGCGCGGCGGCGTCCCGACCGACGCCGTCGCGGCGATCGTCAACGTGACCGTGGTCGGTCCCGCGCACGATGGGTTCGCGACGATCTTCCCGTGCCTGCCCGTCCCACCGACGGCCAGCAACCTCAACTACTCCGCCGGGCGCGACATCCCCAACGGCGCAGTCGTCCAACTGTCGCCGCACGGGTCGGTGTGCGTCTTCACCGACGCCTCCGCCCACCTCCTGATCGACGTCAATGGGTACCTGCCCGCCGGTACGACCGTGGGAACGCTCGCCCCGGCGCGCCTGCTCGACACCCGCCAGCCGAACTCGACAGTCGACGGCCTCCACGCCGGTGGCGGACAGGCTCCGGCCGGCTCCGTCACCGAAGTCCAGATCACAGGGCGCGGCGGCGTCCCGACCGACGCGGTCGCGGCGATCCTCAACGTCACCGTGGTGGGCGCCCATTCAGACGGCTTCGCAACCGTCTTCGACTGCGCAGCCACCGTGCCGACCGCCAGCAACGTCAACTACACGACGGGGCGCGACATCCCCAACAACACGGTCAGCAAGCTGTCCGCGTCCGGCACGGTGTGCATCTACACCGACGCCGCGGCGCATCTGCTGCTCGACGTCAACGGCTACGCGTCGTGAGGCGTCGAGTCATGCTGTGGCGGCCGCCGAGACGTCCTCGACCGCGCCGATGTGTCGGAGCGCCGTCAGGCTCGGCAGGAACGTGTACGCGCCACCGCGCGTGCGCACGAACCGCGGCAGGCCCGACAGCGTGATCGTGCCGGATGCGGTCGGGATGTCGAACCGGCTCTCGCCCGGGTCGTTGGCGCCGAGCAGCGGGTCGTTCGTCCCGGTGAGGTCGGGGTGTTGGAGACCGAGATTGAGCCAGTCGTACTGGATCGACTCGAACTGGGCGGCGAGGTCGGCGCAGATGAAGTTGCCGAGCAGCCCGCGCTCGATCTCGTCCGGGTGGGCACGGTCGAACCGCGGGCCGTACGGCATGCCCCGGCGGACGAGCCGGCGGGTGCCGTTGGCGACCCGCTGCACGATCTTGGCGCCGCGCGGGTTGCAGCGACGGGTGTGGGCGCCGATCGGGCACCGCAGTCCCGTTCCGTCGTCGACGTAGTCGAAGTCGGTGTCGGACACGGGCGACGCCGGCGACGGGCTGTCGGGCGAGAGCTCCAAGGGCGTTCCATCACGCCAGCGACCGCAGAGCTTGGCGGCGACGACTTCGCGCATCGCGTCGTGCCGGGTTCCGTGCGGCGTGATCACGGATTCGGCGCCGAGTGGGAGCAACTCGTCGGCGCGGGGATCGTTCAGCACGAGCTCGGCGGCGCGGTCGAGGTAGGCCTCGAAGCCGGCGATGTCCTGGGCGAGGATGCGCAGGGCGTTGAAGGCGCCGTTGTAGCCGAGCTGAACGGGCTCTGGCACTCGCCAGGTGACTCCCTCGAACGCCGTCGGGTGGCCGAGCAGCACCGTGCCGAGGGGTGCCAGTGGCTGGGGGTCGGGGAACTGCGACGGGTCGTGGATCCCGGCGAACCGCGGCTGCGAGATGTTGTCGCGGTAACCGAAATGGACGGTGTCCCCGTCGAACAGCGCCCCGTCGAGTGCGCCGATCAACTCGAAGGCGGCACCGCCGCCCGTCCCGAGCGCGTGCCGCTGGACCTCGTCGAGCAAGGCCTGCGAATCGGCGTAGATCGAGGCGATGACGTGAACTCGCTCGGCGTCACGGAGTGGTTCGATCCACGTGTCGGGAGCGGACTCGCCGACGTCGCCGAGCTTGACGTTGCGCGAGGCCATCCCCTGTACGAAGGGTGTCGGGAACGAGTCGAGCGACGACGCCGGCAGCCGGAGCGCGCGGAGCCCGGTGAACGTGATCCCGATGTTGAAGCACGAGTCGGGCTTGGTGGCCCCCCACGGGGCTGCCGACGTGATCGCAGGCGCGAGCGCGCGATCGCCGCCCGCCGCGGCGCCGATCCACCGACGCGCGGCCGCGGCGTCGACGACGCGCAGGACGAGATGGCGCACCCGCTGCTTGCGGTACCCCTGCAGGATGTTGCCCTGCAGGTCGGCCCGATCGAGGGTGGTGGTCGACGTGCTCACCATCCCATCCCCAGATGTTCGCGGACCTGCGCCACCGAGTAGCCGGGGTAGCCGCGATACGCCCCCAGGAGCACGTTCGGGTTCGTGTGCATGCGCAACGCGAGGACCCGGCTGAGGGCGCGGACGTCGCGGAGGTCGTCGGCGATCTGGGTCACGTCGTCGGGCAACTGGTACAGGTCGTGGCGGTGCACCCAGTCGATGAACTCGTCGACGTGCTCCTTGCAGGGCGTGGTCGGCGGGTCCTGCACGATGCTCACGATCGCGTCGAAGGCGTGTCCGAGCGTGACGATGAAGTCACGGATGTACGTGTGGAAGTCGCCGTCGTAGTAGGAGAACATCAACAGGTTGTCGTCGACGATGACGAAGCGCGCGAAGTGCACTGTGCCGACGTTGTCGAGCCCGCTGTAGATCTCGTCGATGCCGCTCGCGATGACCGCCGCGGCCTGTGCCCGTCCGACGGCGGTCGTGTCGGCGAGCGGCATCACCAGGCTCATCGCGCGCATGACGTTGTCGGTCGGCTGTCGAGCGTCTGGAGGCCCGCCATCTGCTGCCACCGGGTGCTCGCGCCACGCCCAGTAGCGCACGAGCAGACGTTCGAACCACTGCTGCAATCGCCCCATCAGCTGACCTTCATTCCGGCCGCCAGGCCCATCGGGCAGCCGATCGCCCCCCGCTCGCCGGCGGCCAGCACGTACACCTCACCACGGGCCCGGAGGATCTCGTCGTCGGACGCCTCGATCCCGGCGATCAGCCGCATCGGGTTGTAGCTCAACCGTTCGCACTGGAGCTCTTGGTCCTCGGCGACGCGGTCGAGGTACAGCGACCCCATCATCACGACGCGACGGGTGACTGGCCACGCCTTCGTGGGATCCTCGAACGCGTCGCCGTCGTCGCCGATCGTCATCTTGAGCTCGAACCGTGCGGGCGCGACCTGCAACCGCTGGCGCATCTCGGTCGACAGGAAGTCCGGCGCCGCGGTCAGTGGATGGTCGAGCGGGCAGACGCCGGCGACCGGCTGCCAGGCGAAGCGCACATGGCGTCGGACCCCGTCCGGGTCGACGACGACGAACGTGTGGACCGCGTGGTACTTGACCCGCGCCCAGCTCATCGGCACGGCTTGCACGCCCGCGCCGGCGACGCCGGCCTGCGCATCGCGGTGTGTTCCCGCGTACGCGAGGAGCCCCGCCACACCGCTCGCCACCTGACCCGGCGGCGGGTCGACGAGGGGGAGCTCGAGCCGGAGACGGTCGATCAGCCGTTGCCACCAGTGCTCACGCGTGACGGGTCGAGGCCGGTCGGCCTTGGCGACGCCGAGGAACTCGGCCCTGGTGCGGGCGATGAACACGTCGAGCGACACCGCGATGAGGTCGACGTCGACGCCCTCGCTGCCACTGCCGTCGCCACCGTCGCCACCATTGCCGAGGTGGAACTTGGTGGCCATCCCCCGGATGTCCTGCCACTCGTCGTGACGTTGCGCCTCGCTCGAGGCGTTCGAGAACCGCACCGTCACCGGCACCCGCTGCCCTCGGAAGTGCTCGGCGGCGCAGTACTGCCGGGCGACGTCGGATGCGACGAAGTGCCCGACCACACCGAGGCCGTGGGTGTGCGCCCAGCGCGTCCCCGGCGCGTGGTCGATCACGTCCTTTTCGAACGCCGCGAGCAGGTCGCGCGCCGCGATCTGGTGTGGGTCGCTTCCCGTCATCCACCGAACCTCCATCTTGGGTCTGGCGCGAAGAGTAGTCATCCAGCCACTGAGTGTTTGCCGAGTCTGCGCTCGGGTCTGTCACAATCTCGCGGTGCGCGCGACGGAGGTTCCGACGGGCACGATGACGTTCGTCTTCACCGACATCGTCAGCT
>DASUEW010000537.1:0-4319 GCA_036274875.1 Ilumatobacteraceae bacterium | reverse complement strand
TGCCGCTCACGCTGGCGATGTCGACGACGACGTCGTCGCCCGGTTCGAAGCCGCTGTGAACCGGACCCCTGCCCGATGATCGCACGGTCGGGTGCACGCCAGCCGGAAAACGAATCGTGATCGAGCCTGACACGGTGCTGGCTTGGACAGGTCCCGCGGCTGACGAGGCGACGGTGACCGTGCCGCTGATCGAACGCACTTGAACCGTGCCGGCCACATCCAGGACACCAACTGAACCGGACGTGGTCGAGATCTCCGCGTCGCGAGTCGCGCCCACGGTGATCCGTCCGCTCGTGGTCGAGACCCGGCATCGACCTCCGCACGTCTCGAGCTCCACCGTGCCCGACACCGTGCGCAGGTCCGCCTCGGCCGCCGCCGTGACACGGATCGAGCCGCTCTGCGACGTGATGCCGACCGTGCCGAAGTCCCCCCTGAGCTCGACGCCACCCGATCGGGTGCCGATGATGACATCGGCACCCGCCGGGCACCTCACGTGGACCGAGTTCGAGGGCCGTGCGGCCCTGATCTCGACGGCTCCGTCGGCGGTCGCCACCGCCGCGCCACCGCGATCGACGACGACATCGGTGCGTGCCTCCGCCGTCACCCTGACGCCCCCTGATGCTGCGCTGATCCGCAGGCGCAGGCGAGCATCCGTGGGCGGGAGCACCATCAACGGCATTCTGGCATCAGAATCGACCTCAAAGGCCCTTGAGCATCGACGACGTATCCCATGCCCAGCCGAGGAACGTGGAGCGATCGCACCGGAAGTTGATCGCCCGCACCGTGTAGGTGCCGGCCGTCCACGAGTCGAACTCGACGATCTCGGTGGTGTTGTCCCAGCTCGACGACGAGGCGACCACGCGGCCGAAGCTGTCGACCACCTGCAGATCGATGTCGGCGCTCGGTCGCTGGTTGTAGTCCTCGAACGCCGGGTCGGTGGTCCACGAGATCGCGACGCGGTGGTGCGTGCGCCGCCCCATGGCTCGCGTGGTGAGGTCGAGGGTGTGCGGCGTCGAGCAGTTGAATGCGACGCCGCCCCATGCCGGGGTGTTGCCGACGATGCCCGACGCGCGGTTGGCCTCCAGACCACCCGCACCATCCTGGTCAGAGAGCCTCGTCGAGCCCTCGATGTTGTGCGTGGCGCTGGCCATCAGCACGGCGCGGGTGATCTCGGGCCAGACCGTGAGCGTGCTGTTCTGCTGCATCAGCAGGGCCGTGACACCGGTGACATGCGGTGCCGCGAAGCTCGTGCCCGAGTCGACGAAGAGGTTCGCCGGACCGGGGTCGACCATCTCGATGTTGGCGGCCGGGGCGACGAGCTCGGGCTTCTCGCGATCGCCGTTGCGCGACGTCGGATCACCGAAGCTGGAGCATGCGTACATCGTGTCGTCGCTCCGCTGCGCGGTACCCACGTCGTCGAGGCCACCGACCGTGACGACGTTGTAGGCGAGTCCGGGACTGGTGACGTCGGCGTCGGGCATACCGCCCGGGCCACCTGTGTTGCCGCAGTTGCGGTTGCCGGCCGACTTCACGATCGTGCGCCACCGGTTGTGGACCATCTCGTCGAAGAACCGGTCGCCGGCGCCGATGGTGAGGTTGGAGTCGCTGCCCCAGCTGAGGTTGATCGTGCGCGCGCCCCAGTCGGCGGCTCGGGTCGCGGCTGCTTGGAGCTGGGCGGCGACGCCGGTGCAGCTCCCGCCTACGAGCACGTCGGCGCGCTTCGACACTCCGTCCTCGCCGACGATCTGTCCGAACACGTTGACCCGTTGCCCGGCGATCACGGACGTCACGTTCGTGGTGTGCTGGGTCGGGTTGGCACACACGTTCGTCGTGTTCTGTTGCACCGGCCTCATCAGCCAGGAACTGCTCTCGGTACGACCGCCCACCTCGACGATGCCGACGCGCACGCCCGTGCCGTCGAGGCCGGTGCCGTGCACCTGCGTGACACCGGTGGTCTGCTTGGCGATGCCGAGGTCGGCGGTCGCGACCGGGGCGTCGTAGATCAGGTCGATGCGGTCGTCGCCCGCCAGCTCGGCGATCTGCTTGGCGTCGAGGGTGGCAGCGATTGCCGGTGTCGGCGTGAGCCCTTCGGCGCGCTCGTCGAAGCGCATGACGTCGGCGAGCACCGCCTCGACCAGCGGGCCAACGATCTCGGCGCGCCGCGCGTCGAGATCGGCGTAGATGCGGTCGATCTCGCCCGGATCGAGCGGCTTGCCGGATGCCTCGGGCCGCTCGGGCAGCTTCGATGGCGCCGGCTCGCGCAGCCAGATGAGCACGGCGCGAGGTTCGCCCGGCGCGCGTGCGAGGAGCGCGTCGAGCGCTGGGTCGACGGCTCCGAACTGCGCCCGCCGGACGGCGAGCGCTTCGGCGGCGAGGCCATCGACATCGACCTCGGTGCCCTTGACGTCGAACGCCACGCCGTGCACGGCACCTGCCGCGTCCAGGACCTTGGCCGAGGTGACGGTGAGGTCGAGCTCGGCGAATCGCGTGATCGCTTCGGCCACGACGGTGAGGCTCGCGGGGTCGACATCGAGCCGGTCGGCGACGATCTGGAGCGCCGTGGAGTCTCCTTCAGCTCGCGCTGGTGCAGCGGTTCGGGCGTCGGCCGGATGGCTGGCGATGCCGAGCACGGTGGCGGCAACGACGACCGCCGGAACGAGCCGGCGGCGAGCGACCAAGGCACGGAAGGGGTGGGTTCGGGACACAGGGGACTCCTTCGACCGTCGGGACGTGACGGACTATGGGGAGCGCGCGAGTGGGTGCCGAGATACCGAACTTGTCGAATCTTCCGACGACGTGTCGGACACGCCGTGTAGGGGTTCGTGCGCAAGTTAGATTTCGGTCGGTGGCTTCGACTGGCGCGCACGCGGAGGTCGAGAGGTTCCGGCGCCTCGACACCGCCTTCGGCTGCGGGGATCTCGACGCGATTCGCCAGGAGCTTGGTGAGCTCGACAACTTCCCCAACGTGGATGCTGGTCCGGGAATTGGCGCCTGCCTGACCTACGCCATCTATCACAGCCCACTTGCGCTCGTCAGGGATCTGCTCGCCGCTGGGGCTGATCCTGACTGGCCCGCCGACGATGGATTTCCGCCGCTCATCGCGGCCCTGGCTTGCTCCGATGCATCGCCCGGAATGTCGACCCGCAACGACGTTCACGAACTGATCCAGCTCTTGCTCGACCACGGTGCAGACGTCGGCCAGCGTGGCATCAACGACTACACCCCGCTGCACTGGGCCGCACAGCAAGGGGACCTCGCCGCGGTCGACATCCTCCTGGCGAACGGTGCAGACCCAAACGCGATCACACGCATCGACGAGCTGGAAACCGCTCTCGAAGCGGCCATGGCTGCGGGACGCACCGCCGTTGTGGATCGGCTGGCGCCCCTGACGTCACGATTCGGCTGGCAGCAAGCGTCGAAGTCCGGCAATTTGGCTGCGTTGCGACGGATGCTCGATTCGGGCCACGACATCGACTCGACCGACGGCTATGGGCAGACCGCCCTCATGCGTGCCGCACACGGTGGCCAACACGATCTCGCCAAATGGCTCATCGCCCGCGGCGCGAATCTCGATCGGAGATCCAAGTTCAATCTCACCGCACTCATGCTGGCCGTCATCGCAGGCCATCAGCGCATTGCCCGAACGTTGATCGCCAACGGGGCAGACGTGACCATCACCGGCAGCGGCGCGCCCGGCTTTCAGGACAAGACTGCCGCCGACCTCGCTCGCGAACGTGGTGATCAACGGCTGGCCGCTTACATCATGAGGCGCGCCGAGGTCGACGCCGACCACCCCTCGGTCTGATGCCGTGTCAAGCCCCGTTGGACCGACTGGCTGATCGCTTCATCCCAGGTCGGAACGGTCGGACAGGTGTGTTCTTCACGTCCTCGGCGGGTGCCGCAGGAATCCGGTTCGGATCGGTCCTGGCACCACGATCCACTCGCCCGCGTTCCCGAACACGCTGAACGCGCCATCGAGGGCACGGCGCGCGGTGACCGCTGCGAGTGCTGCGTCGATGGAATCCATGGTGGGCTGACCGACTCGGTTGACACACAGGCCGTTCGTTTCCACGCCGGCGGACTGGAGTGTGGCCAGCCGCCAAGATCGCTTCGTTCCGATTCTTCGAGTCGTGTTCAGGGGTGGAAGACAGCCCCGGAGGAACACATCGCTGGCGTGCGGGAACACCTCCAACGCGCGGCCTCGTACGACGGCCGGGTCGTCCTGCAGGGGGTAGCCGGCCGTAGCGGCGACCTCGAAGGCACGTCTCCCCACACGGATCCAGTCGTAGAAGCGGCCGGCGAACCTGTCGGGGTCAGAT